>JBAVTL010000143.1:0-2279 GCA_049696175.1 Anaeromyxobacteraceae bacterium | reverse complement strand
ACCCTCTCGCCCACGGCGGACTTCCTGCTCGACCCGAGCGGCCCGGCGTCGCACGCCGACCCGTCCTTCTCGCCGCTGCCCGCGTCGGAGCCCGAGGTGGCGTCGCTCCGCTCCGCGTCCCAGGCGGTCAGGGTCGACATCCGGAAGCTCGACCGCCTGATGAACGTGGTCGGGGAGCTGGTGCTCGTGAAGACGAGCCTCGCCGCGGTCGCGGAGCGGCTCAAGATCGAGGGTGGCGATCCGGTGCTCACCGCCGAGCTGCACCGGGCCAACCGCAGCCTGGAGCGGAAGCTCGCGGAGCTCCAGGCTGGGATCCTCGAGGTGAGGATGGTGCCGCTGGAGCAGGTCTTCGACAAGCTCGCGCGGATGGTGAGGAAGATCGCCCGCGAGGTCGGGAAGGAGATCGAGCTCTCGGTCTCCGGCGGCGGCGTCGAGATCGACAAGCTGATCGTCGAGGAGCTCTCTGATCCGCTGATGCACCTGATCCGGAACGCCATCGACCACGCGGTGGAGCCGGTGGACGTGCGGGAGCGGCTGGGGAAGCCGCGCGCCGGGCGGATCACCCTCGCGGCCGCGCAGCGGGGGAACCACGTGGAGATCGTCGTCGAGGACGACGGCTCGGGGATCGACGAGGAGCGGATCCGCGAGGTGGCGGTGCAGCGCGGGCTCGCCGCCGGCGAGGCGGTCCGAGGGATGACGCGGCGTGAGGTGATGAACCTCATCTTCGTCCCGGGCTTCTCCACTGCGCGCCAGGTGACCTCACTGTCGGGGCGTGGCGTCGGCATGGACGTCGTGAAGAACAACATCGCGAACCTGTCCGGGATCATCGAGCTCCACTCGGTGCGCGGGCACGGCACGCGCTTCGAGATCACCCTCCCGACGACGCTCGCCATCGTCCGGGCGCTCGTGGTCGCGGTGGCCGGCCGGACCTATGCGGTCCCGCTCAACAGCGTCCTCGAGATCCTTCAGGTCGCCGGGACCGAGGTGCGCACGCTCTCGAACCGCGAGGTCATCACCCTGCGCGGCGCGACGCTGCCGCTCGTGCGGCTCTCCTCCTTCTTCGCGCTCAGCGGCGCGCGCGGCGCGGACCCCTTCTACGTGGTGGTGGTCGGGCTCGCCCAGGAGCGGCTCGGGATCGCGGTCGACGACCTCCTCGGCCAGCAGGACATCGTCGTGAAGCCGCTCGGGAAGGTGCTGGCGGGGGTGCGCGGGATCGCGGGCGCGACGGACCTGGGGAACCTCCACACGGTGCTGGTGCTCGACGTCGGGTCGATCATCGAGGACGTGACGGCCGGCGCCGCGGGGCGCGAGGCCGCTGGCTAGCGCCGATGTACCTCGAGTTCTTCGGCCTGGCTGAGAAGCCCTTCTCGAAGACGCCGGATCCGGCGTTCCTCTACCCGTCGCGGCAGCACGCCGAGGCGCTCGCGCGCCTGTCGCACGCCGTCGAGGAGCGGGAGATCGCGGTGCTCACCGGGGAGGTGGGGGCCGGGAAGACGACGCTCTCTCGCGCCCTCGTCGACGAGTTCGCCGAGCGGTGCCGCTTCAGCTTCATCGTCAACCCCGCGCTCCCGCCGGCGCAGCTCCTCGGGGCGATCGCCGACGGCTTCGGGCTCGGCGGGCTCCGCAGGAAGCACGAGACCTACGCGGCGCTGGCGGAGCGCTTCTCGGAGCTCGACGACGCCGGCCTCTTCCCGGTCGTGGTGATCGACGAGGCGCAGCTGCTGGCGGGGCGCGCCGCCTTCGACGAGCTCCGGCTGCTCACGAACCTCGCGGCCGACGATCGCCAGCTGGTGGGGCTGATCCTCATCGGGCAGCCCGAGCTCAGGGAGCGGATCCGCGAGCGGGGTGGGGAGCCGTTCTCCCAGCGGATCGGGGTCGCGTACCACGTCGGGCCGCTCGACGAGGAGGAGACGGGCCGCTACGTCGCGCACCGGCTGGCGGTGGCGGGTCGCCTCGATCCGCTCTTCACCGCCGCGGCGATCGGCGGGCTTCACCGCCATGCGCGGGGCCTGCCGCGCAGGATCAACCAGCTGGCCGCCAACGCGCTCCTGGAGGGCTTCGCCCGGGAGGCGGCCGAGATCGACCTCGACGTGGTCGAGGCGGCGGCCGCCGACCTCGAGGCGTACATGGGAACCGACTCGCGAGCGCGCTAGACTTCACGGGGCGCATGGACTTCCTCTCCATCCGAAAGAAGGCTCGCGAGCGGGCCGAGGCCAGGGACGCCGGGACGTCGGCGCCGAGCGCGCCCGTGCCCGCGAAGCCCTCGCCGGAGCCGGCGG
>JBAVTL010000142.1:0-10802 GCA_049696175.1 Anaeromyxobacteraceae bacterium | reverse complement strand
GGACCGAGGCGCCCCCGGGCCCGCCCGTCGCGAGCGATCCGCCGCCCCCCGCGAGGGTCACCTCGGCGTCGGAGATCGCGATCCGCAGCGCGTCGGCGATGGCCAGCAGGAGCCCCTCCTTGTCGTTGACGAACCCCGCGTTGGCGTCGAGGACCGAGGCGAAGGTGACGCGTCCGACGCGGTACTGCGCGAGGGTGCTCTCGGCGGTCGCTTCCGACTGGACCAGCAACCCCTCACGGTAGAGCGTCACGGTCTCGAGGATCGTCGCGAGGGCCGACCGGCGCTCCGCGACGGCCAACCGGAGCAACTGCTCCACCGTGCTGGCCCCGAGCGCGCCGGCCGCGGCTCGCGCCTCGTTCTCCGCGACCGCCCGCCACTGCTTTCGCCAAGACCAGATCGGGAGGTTGAGGGAGACGCCCGCCTGCCACATCGGTTCGAAGTCGCCGCCGCGCGGCATGATCGCGGCGGTTACTGCCAGGTCGGGATAGCGGTCCCGCCGCGCCAGCGCCAGGCCCGTCTCGGCGAGCGCCGCCTCCAGCCGGGCCTGCTTCAGCTCGGGGCTACGGGCCGCCGCGTCGGCGAAGGCCGCCTCGGCGTCGAGGAGGACTGGAAGCGGCTGGTCGCGGACGTTTGCCGTCGTGGGGATGGGCTCGTCGAGCGGCCGACCCCGCACCCGATCGAGCCCCTGCACACGGACCCGCTCGTCGGACTGGAGCGCCCAGCGCCGCTGCTTGATCCGGTTCAGCTCCAGCTGCGCGCGGAGCACGTCAGACTGTGCCCCCTCCCCCGATTGGTAACGGGCCTGGGCGATTCCAGCTGACTTCTGCCAGATGCTCTCGATCTCACCGAGCAGCGCCAGCCTGTCGCGGACCAGCAGCAGCTCGAGGTAGCCGCGCCGGACGTCCGCCTCGGTGGTGAGCCGCGCCCGCTCCAGCCCCGCGTCCGCCTGCTCCGCCACGAGTCGCGCGAGGTCGGTGCGGAAGCCGCGCTTCCCGGGCCAGGGCAGCCCCTGGCTGAGCATCAGCTGGTAGTAGCTCGACTCCATCTTCCCGATCATCAGCTCGCTGAAGCCGTCGTTCTGCAGCCCGAGCGTCAGGATTGGGTCCGGAAGTGCCCCTGCCTGCGGAACCCGCTCCCGCTCCGCCCGGAGCCGCTCGCTCGCCTGCTTCAGCTCCGGGCGCGCGGCGAGGCTCTCCTCGATGAGCTTCGCGAGGACGGGATCGTCCTGGAGCACCGCAGGCACGGAGACCCCCGCGTCGCCCGACGCTCGCCCGAATGGCGCGAGCAGCAGCAAGGCGGCGATCGCTGGCGTAGCCAGATGGCTCCTGCGTCGAATTGACTGAGCGCTCATAGGCAGAGGTCCCCTGCACCGGCCGTGCCGCGCGGACGTGGACTGCGCGGCCCGCACATGTTCGCAGGAAACGGCTTGTCTGGGAGCCGAAGGCGCCGCGTGGCCCCTTTCTTCCCGGTCGCCACGGCTACAACGTAACCGCCAGCGTCACGCTCCTCGCCGGACTCGCGTTTCCGCAGCCCCCGCGACACGCCTTCCCTCGCCTTCGTTCGCTGGCGCGCGCCTTGCTAAGACTTGACGGACAATGAGCACCTCGTTCGGGACGGCCAAGCGGCTATTCATCTCCTTCGCACTTCTCGTCTCGACCTTCGCCATCGCGTCCTACCTGACGCTCGCCCACGTCGGGCAGATGCACGACGGACTCCTCGAGATGAAGAACTTCGAGGAAGGCGTCCGGGTCTCCCTCGAGCTGGCGAGCGCAGTGCGGGACCAGTACGCCCACCAGGCGCACACGATCATCCTCGGGGACGACACCCACCTGCCCCTCTACACAGAGGCGGAGCGCCACGTCACCGCCCTGACGGCCCTCGTCCGGCAGCACGCGAAGCGGCCCGACGAGCTGGCGTGGGTCGCCGAGATCGAGGGCGCCACGAACGAGCTCGATCGCATCTTTCGCCAGCGCATCGTCCCCGCGGTCCTCCGGAGCGACTCGGCAAACGTCAGGGCGGAGCACGCCCGCGCACAGCTGGTCGTCAGCCTCATCCAGGACCGCGCTGACCGGCTCGTCGATCGCTTCGAGGTGTCGATCGGCGCATTTCAGGAGGACGCCGCAGGCTTCCTGACGTCCGCCTACCGACGGACGATCTTCTTCGTGCTCTTCGCGCCGCTCCTGGCGATGGCGGTCGGGGCCTATGTGCTTCGCTCCGTCGCGGGTCCCGTCGCGAGGCTGCAGGCCGGTGCCGCCCGCATCGCTGGCGGTGAGCTCGATGCTCACATCGACGTCGACGAGCCGGGCGAGTTCGGGGCGCTCGCGCGCCAGTTCAACGCGATGACCCAGGCGCTCAAGCAGCACCAGGAGAGGCTCGTCCAGAGCGAGAAGCTCGCCGGCATCGGGCGGCTTGCCGCCGGCGTGGCCCACGAGATCAACAACCCGCTCGCGGTCATCCTCGGCTACGCTCGCCTTCTCCGGCGCAAGGCCGACGACGCCGCAGCGGGTGACCTGCTCGTGATCGAGGAGGAGACTCAGCGCGCGAAGCTGATCGTCGATGGGCTCCTCGACCTGTCGAGGCCGCTCACCGCCGAGCCGGAGACGGTCGAGCTCCGTCCCCTGTGCGACGACGCGATCGCGCGGCTCCGGGAGACCAGCTCGCTCACCGACGTCACGGTGGTCGCGTCGGGGGAGGCGCAGGTCGAGGGCCACCCGCAGAAGCTGCGCCAGATCGTGGACAACCTCCTGCGCAACGCGGCGGAGGCCGCGGGCAGCGGTGGTCGCGTCGAGGTCCGGATCGACGCCGACCGGAAGGGCGCTCGCATCTCCTTCCAGGACTCCGGGCCCGGCCTGGCTCCCGAGGTGCTCTCGAAGCTCTTCGAGCCCTTCTTCACGACGAAGGGCACCGGGACCGGGCTCGGGCTGGCCGTGTCACGTGGCATCGCCCAGGCGCACGGTGGCGAGATCGAGGCCGAGTCGCCTCCCGGCGGCGGCGCGAGGTTCACGGTATGGCTGCCGGCGGTGCCGCCGGGGAGGGTCTGATGGATCGCGCGCGCGTGCTCGTCGTCGACGACAAGGAGAACATCCTCAAGCTGTTCGAGCGGATCCTCGGTGAGACCTACGAGATCACGACCGCGCCGGACGGAGCGAGGGCCATCTCGATCATGGCTGGCAGGGACTTCGACGTCATCGTCACCGACCTCCGGATGCCCGGGGCGGACGGCTTCGAGGTGCTCCGCGCCGCGAAGGCCAGGGCTCCCGAGACCGAGGTCGTCATGATGACCGCCTACGCGACGGTCCATGACGCCGTCCTCGCCATGAAGCAGGGGGCCTACGACTACCTCCCGAAGCCGTTCGATCCCGACGAGGTTTCCCTCGTCGTGGCGCGGGCGCTCGAACGGAAGCGTCTTCGCGCGCAGTCGGAGGCGGCGCTCCGGGAGGTCGGGGACATCCATTCCTTCCACAGCCTGGTAGGTAAGAGCCCCGCGATGAGGGACGTGTACCGGCTGCTCGAGCAGGCCTCGAAGCTGGACATCACGGTCCTCCTGAACGGAGAGACCGGGACGGGCAAGGAGCTCGCGGCGCGGGCGATCCACTACAACAGCGCGCGGAAGGAGCGCCGCTTCGTGCCGGTGAACTGCGGCGCGCTCCCCTTCGAGCTCGTGGAGAGCGAGCTGTTCGGTCACGCCAAGGGGGCCTTCACCGGCGCAGCCGGGGCCAAGCCCGGGCTCTTCGAGGAGGCCGAGGGCGGGACCATCTTCCTGGACGAGATCGCCGAGCTGCCGCTGCCCGTTCAGGTCAAGCTCAACCGCGCGCTGCAGGAGAAGGAGATCCGCCGGGTCGGGGACAACCGACCCACCCAGATGAACGCCCGCGTCATCGCGGCGACCCACCGAGACCTCAAGGCCGAGGTCGCGAGCGGGCGCTTCCGGGAGGACCTCTATTACCGCCTCAACATCTTCCCCGTCCTGCTCCCCCCACTCCGCGACCGACGCGAGGACGTCCCCCTGCTCGCCGTGCACTTCCTCGAGAAGCACGCCAGCGCCCTGCGGAAGGAGCAGACGGCGATCGCGCCGGACGCGCTGCGCGCGCTCACGGGCTACCCCTGGCCGGGCAACGTGCGCGAGCTGGAGAACGCCATCGAGCGCGCCGTGGCCGTCGCCCGGGGGGCGGCCATCGAACTCCGGGACCTGCCCCCCGACGTGAAGGGGACGCAGGAGGGCGCGATTCCCGCGGAGGTGCTCGCGGAGATGCCCTACCGCGAGGCGGTGGACCTGGCGCGCGACCGGGTCTCGCGCGACTACCTGTCCGCCCTGTTGAAGAAGCACGACGGCAACGTCACGCGTGCCGCCGAACGCGCCGGGATGGAGCGGGAGAGCCTCCACCGTCTCCTCAAGCGCTATGGCGTCCGCTCCGAGGACTTCAAGAAGCGCTGACGCCTGGTCCCGATTGGCGGTCCGGCGCCCCGACCTTCGGCGCCTAGGAAAGCCCGAACTGCTCGTCGACTCCGGAAGGAGGCCCCACCTCGAGGATGCCGCAGCTGAGCGCATGGACTGAGGACGCTCGGGCCCCTTCCCTACCCGATCACCTGCGCGACCGCCTCGATCGCCTTTAGCCCCGTGCCGAACCGCGCCATCGCAACGCGGTTCTCCCGGAGCACACTGTACGGAAGCCACCGCACGTTCATCTCGCCGATCCGCCTGAAGCCCGGCCGCTGCACCTGCCGGCGGACGTCGGCCCCGCGATCGTCGGGCGCGACCAGGAACAGCCCCGGCAGGCCGCCGCCCTGAGTCTCGGCGAGATCGAGCATGCGCATGATGCCGGTCTGGATCGTCGTGGTGTGTTCGACCTCGAAGGCCGCTTCGACGCGCCTGTTGTTGCGATCGAGCCAGAGGACGTCGATGAGCGGGATGAAGTCGGAGCCCGCACGGTCCACGAGCGCAGGGGGAAGCGTGTCGAGGCACCCGTCACCGAGCCGCCCGTCCCCGCAGGCGCGGCTTCGGTCGTTCGAGGCGACCCATACATCGTAGCCAAGCGCGCGCCCGAGATCCCTGAGCCAGCCCTGGACCTCCGTGTGCGTCTGGTCTCCGGCTGAGGCGGCCTCGCGCGCCCTGCGGTCCTTTGCCGCCTCCTCGCGCACGATCGCGAGGTCGGCCTCCCACGCAGCAAGCGCCGCCGCGTCGTCCGTCCGCGGCGGCGCTCCGTACCGGCCTGCGCCGACGTCAAAGAGGAGCCCAGCCACTGCGCCGAGATCGTTCGAGAGGAGATCCCGATGGTCCGCGACCAGCCGAAGCGCTCCTTCCCGGAGAGCGAGGTAGGAGTCCCAACTCCCCATCTTGACCTTGGCGC
Organism: Anaeromyxobacteraceae bacterium; assembly: GCA_049696175.1. Lineage (GTDB taxonomy): Bacteria > Myxococcota > Myxococcia > Myxococcales > Anaeromyxobacteraceae > DATIVK01. The sequence continues at coordinate 5,454 of JBAVTL010000142.1, read as the reverse complement.
CAGCGAGCGCGTTGTAGCCCTTCACGATGGCGGTGTTGAACGGAAGCGCGAGCGTTGGGTGGACGAAGTAGAGGAGGTTCGCCGCGGCGGGGCCGAGCCCCTTGATCCTGCGCTCGGCGAGCCGCCGGATCTGAGCGATCAGCGCCTCCTCCCCCCCGCAGCACAGGCACGCGGAGAGGAACCGGCCGAACGCGACCTGGTTCTTGCTTCGGCCGGCCCCTGATCGTCCGAGCGACGCGCGCGCCTGCGACTCGGCGCGCTTCACGATCTCCTCCGCAGGGTCACACCGTAACCAGGGTGGTGACAGCCGCTGACCCTGACAGGAGGCACGTCGGGGCGCATTCCCTCGAAAACGCGCAGGCCGCGACGATGGCACGCACGGTGCAATTCAAGCCAGTGACATCGCCGAGGCACCCGGTCCGTCGGCGAGTGCAGGTACCAACCGGCCCTTAAGAGGAATCACATGCGTCACATCTTTCTGGCTTCCTTCGCTGCAACTCTCGCGCTCTTAGCGACGTCCGCTAGGGCCGACGAGGTGACCTACCCCGTCCAGGAGAAGATCTTCGCCACCCGGCTCGACTCCGAGCCCATCGTGACCTCCGACGTCACCTATTTCGGGTCGCACGCAGTGATCGTGAAGGATTCCCCGGGACCGGGCCGCGCCTTCGTGGCTGCCGGGGAGGACATCCAGTACGCCGACGAGGCGCTTCCGCTCAAGGCCGCGCCGGGCCGCCGCTCGGACCCCGCCGTCATGGTCGCGAAGCAGGACTGCACGTGTCACCACGACTGACCCGGAGGTCCGATTCCGTGACGCCTGCGTTCGCAGGGGAGGACGCAGGCGTCGAATCACCCCAGCTTCTGCAGCAGCCAGGCCATGTTCTCGCCCAGCACACGCATCGTCTGGATCCCCTCCAGATCCTTCTCCACGTCCCCCGGCTCGCGGCCGATGGCGACGTTCCAGTAGGAGGAGCCGGGGATGATCATCTGGTTGATGGTGAAGAAGTGGCTGAGCGTGTCGAGCGCGTGGATGGAGCCCGCCCGGCGAACCGCGACGACTCCCGCCCCCACCTTGCGACGGAAGAGGTCCTGGTTCCCCTTGGCCACGTAGCCGCAGCGATCGATCAGCGCCTTCATCTCCGTCGTGACGTCGGAGAAGTAGGTCGGCGACCCGAGGAGGATGCCGTCCGCGGCGGCCATCTTGGCGATGCAGCCGTTGACGATGTCGTCGTCCCGCGAGCAGCGGCCGTTCGCCAGCTTCCGGCAGGCGCCGCAGCCATTGCAGCCGCGGATCTCCTCGCCCCCGACCTGCACCAGCTCCGTCTCGATGCCCTTCGCCTCCAGGACCGCCATGACGTGGCGGAGGAGGATGGCGGTATTTCCCTGCTTCCGGGGGCTCCCGTTGAAGGCGACGACTTTCATGCGAGGCCTTCTACACGGCGGCGTCGTGAGGGTCCACCCGGCGTCGAGGATGCCGTTGTTTCGACCAGGGCTCCTCTCGGGGGTATCCTCGCCTCCCAATGCACAACCCGATCGAGCTCGAGCTGCTGGTCCGCCACATCGGCAAGGCGAAGGGCATCGAGCTCGTTCGCCTGGCGAGGATGCCCTCCGCTCCTGGCATCGCGCAGGCCGCCATCGACGCGCTGGCGGCAGCCACCGAGGGCTTCCCTGGCCTGTACGGCGAGGCAGCGGAGGCCCGGCACGCCCTCGAGGATCTGAGGGAGCGCTTTCCCAACTAGTTCAATGGTGCGCTCAGGAGGAGGCTGACGCCGGCGGACGCAGCGCCAGGACGGGGTTGTGATCGAGCGCGCGATCCTTCACGACGAGGGTCGTCACCGGAGCGTCGCACTCCTCCTGCAGGATGAGGTCGTGTCCTACGCACAGGCCGACCTGCGCGACGAGATCGACCTTGGCGGCGTTCAGGAGCTTCGCCTGGCCAGCGGGGTTGCAGATGGCCGCAAACTTCTCCGGGTGGGCCTTGGGCAGGTCGATCCCGGAGTAGTCGATCGCGCCCACGCGGCAGCAGACCAGCGCGGGCGCGAGCCCTTCGGCCTCGAGCACCCGCCCCAGCTGCTGCGCCTCACGGATCAGGCTCACGCAGAACGCGACCCCCACGCGGCGCATGCCGCGGGCCCGGGCGAACGCGACGAGCTCCTCCACGCGCGTCCGGAGCCGGCCGTCGTCCGCGAAGGGCGTGCCGTCCGCCGCCCGCATCAGCGCCCGTCGCTCGGGGTCGAGGTACGGCGTCGTGTCTCGCGCCACCGCGGCGTGGGTCCGCGTCGGGCATCGGCTCGGCATTCGCGCGGTGTCGCCGGTGAAGCTCGCGGCGGTCTTGCAGTGGAGGCAGGCGTACTGCTCGTCTTGGATCGCCACCTCCATTGGAGCGCAGCGCAGCCCCGAGGGTTCGTGACGAACGCCGGCTGTCCGTGGCACGTGTGCGAACGCCTACGCCGCTCCCCGCAGCTGCTTGCGGACCTTCTTGAGGAAGGTCTTGGTGCACACTCCGTGGGTGCTCTCGTGATTCACGATCTCGACGAGCAGCCGGGACTTCGCGTCCGCAGAGAGGCTCGGGCTGGCGCTCACCTCGGCCGCGAGGAGCACGCCCTGCGCGGTCACCGGGACCTTGGGCCCGGTCGCGACCGGCGCAGGCGCGCGATGGTGCGACGGCTTCGTCTTCGTGACGTCGTGGAATCCCGCCGACGCCTCGGCGCGCCGGCCCGTCCCGTGGCAGCTGGGACACCTCGCCGAGCTGCCACCGAATGCGTTCCCGACGCGCCCGTCGCCACCGCAGATCCGGCAGAGCTCAGCTTCCATGACCACCTCCGTGCGACGTCGGAACTGCACCGGCCGGCCGGCTGGCTAGCGCTCACCAGGTATCAGTACCACCCCCGGTGGTACTGTGCCGCCCCATGCCTCCGGCCACGACCCGTTTCCTCGCCTACTGCGACGGCTCCTCCCTCTCCAACCCCGGCGGCCCCGGGGGTACCGGCTTCGTGGTCGTAGACCGCGCCCGCCCTGCGCTGCGCTTCGGCGGCACGCGCTGGGTGGACGACGGCCCCCAGGGCGTCACGAACAACCGGATGGAGCTTCGCGCCGTGCTCGAGGCGCTCCACGACCTGCCCGCCGGCGAGACGGTCGAGGTGGTCTCCGACTCCCGCTACGTCGTGGACGCCCTCTCGAAGTGGATCCACGGATGGCGCAAGAAGAGCTGGCGCACCTCGACTGGCGGCCCCGTGCTGAACCGCGACCTCATCGAGGCGGTGGACGCCCGGGCGCGCGAGCTGACCGTCCGCTACCGCTGGGTCCGCGGCCACGACGGCCACGCGGCGAACGAGATCGTGGACGAGCTGGCCCAGTGCGCGGCGCGCGGCGTGCCAGGGCCGACCGAGCAGAGGGTCATCGCGGCGCTCAAGGCTTCAGCCGTGCTCGCGCCCTGACGCCCTCCCTCCGCTTGCTAGAAGAGGATCCAGGCGATCAGGGAGAAGGCGTCTGAGTCGGAGGCGCCGGACGAGACTCCGTCCATCCGGGAGTAATGGGTGAGCTGGGCCCGCAGGCTGGTGTTGTCCCAGGGGCGCAGGACAAGCTCCGCCATTCCACCCGTGGTGTCGGCGGATCCGTTCGTGAAGGCGCTGGAGGTCGTCGACCCGGTGTGGAAGAGGCCGGCCCCTAGCCCCACCCAGTCCCAGTAGACGTCGCCGGAGAGGCGCAGCGTGTTCAGGCGAGGGCGCTCGCCCGGCCAGCTCGCGTCCAGATCGCGCCACTCGTGGATCCACGTCGCACGGATCGCGGCGGCGACGCTGGACTGGTACTGCCACTGCGCGTCCAACGCCACGTCGGTGAAGGTGTCGGAGGCGCCGTAGCCGCCCGGAGGGGCCGACGCTCCGCCGGGCTTCACCGACGCGTGGAGACCATAGGTCCCGATCTCGAACTGGTGCCCTCCTACCTCCCGCTGCAAGGCCAGGCGCCAGTAGGGCGCGGCGTTGTCGATGAGGCCGGGTGTCTCCTGGTTCAACGGGCGGGTGACGCCGAGCGGCGCGGAGCGGTAGAGCCCTGCCTCGGCGTAGACGGTCTCGTCGAGGAACGCGTAGACGGTGGCGCCCGCCACGGTCTGCGCCAATTGCCCGTCCACCAAGGCGGAGTCTGTCCCCTGGCCTGGCCAGCTCCCCGAGGTGACGAAGGGCCACCCCCACGCAGGCGTGCTGTTCCAGAGATCCTGCGCGGTGGGGTTGTTGTTGAGCGTGGCACCGACGACGAGCGAGCGGCCGCGTGGCTTCAGGTCGCGGGCGTAGCGGATGTCCATGTTGTCCATCGAGAAATGGTCCGCGTCGCCGGCGTAGGTGACCTGCGCGAAGGCGCCGGCGCCGGGTGCGATGCGGCCGGCATAGAAGAGCCCAAGCTGGTCGGGGAGGGCCACGTCACCCGAGCGGTCCCCGGCGCCCCGCGCGCGGACGGCGGTGTACGAGGCGATGACCTGCACTGAGAGAGGCGCCGCGGGCGCCAGTTCCAGGCTCACGCGCTCCCCTCGCTTGTCGCCCAGTTGCTCGCTCGCGGTGAGCGTGTAGGCCGTGGCCTTGAAGGTCCGCCCGAACGCCGTGAGCTGCGGGGGCGCGGTGTGGCAGGCGCTGCAGGGCATGTTGGACTGCCGAGAGAAGGACGGGACGGCGAGAGCGGCATCAGCCAGGAGCGCGAGACAGGCGGCAAGGATCGTTCGGACGGCACTCGAGTATTTCACGGGCGCTCCTGCGGGCAGGCGTAGGGATGGTCCACCCGCCGAGCCTGAGGCGTGCGCGCTCGATCGACCACCCTCCCTCCCCGGAAGGAGCCACGTCCCAGGTTGGGCGTGGGCGCGCACCGATTCCCCTTCTTGGGGGGCAAGCCGGTGATATTGACGATGCGATGCGCGCTCCCTTCGGCTCCCCTCGCCGCGCCTGGCTGCTCCTGGCGGCGCTCCTCCCGTTCCCCGCGGCGGCGTCCGGCGGTGATCCGTCGGCGCGCGTGGCGCTCGCGCTCGCGGTGGTCCTGCTGGCCGCGAAGCTTGGGGCAGACGTCGCCGTACGGCTCGGCCAGGCGGCGGTGCTGGGCGAGCTGGTCGCGGGAGTCCTCCTCGGCAACCTGGATCTCCTCGGCCTCCGGATCTTCGAGGGGCTGGCGACCGACCCGGCCGTCGACCTCCTCGCGCGGCTCGGCGTCATCCTCCTCCTCTTCCAGGTGGGGCTCGAGTCGACCGTCCGCCAGATGCTCTCGGTGGGCTGGTCGGCCCTCCTCGTCGCCACGCTCGGCGTCGTGACGCCGATGGCGCTCGGCTTCGCGGTCGGCGCGTGGCTGCTCCCCGACGCCGGGCTCGTCTCGCACGCGTTCATCGGCGCGACGCTCTCCGCCACCAGCGTCGGGATCACCGCCCGCGTGATGCAGGACCTCGGCGCGGGCGCGACCCGGGAGGCGCGCACCATCCTGGGC
>JBAVTL010000141.1:0-1535 GCA_049696175.1 Anaeromyxobacteraceae bacterium | reverse complement strand
GGCTCGCGTCGTTTCACGCGGAGCGCTGGGACGACGCCGATCGGTGGCACCGCGCGGTGCGCGACCTCGTCGGCCACGGCGAGGGGATCTTCGGCATGGTGGACGGCTATCCGCCGGACACTCCCGCGGCCCCACCGGCACGGCTCCGAGCCATCGAGGAGCGCTGCCTCGCCTGGCGGTGGCGCCTCCGGGACCTGCGCCACCGGCTCGCGCGCACCCACGGCGACTTCCATCCCTTCAACGTCCTCTTCCCGCCGCCCGGCGCGGCCGAGGACCCGCTCCACTTCAGGCTGCTCGACGCGAGCCGCGGCGGCGCCGGCGATCCCGCCGACGACCTGACCGCGATGGCGATCAACTACCTGTTCTTCTCGCTGGAGCACCGCGCCGCCTGGCCGCGCGGCCTGGGGCCGCTCTGGCGGGCCTTCCTGGAGACCTACCTCGCCGCGGCCGCGGACGAGGAGGTGCACGAGACCGCGCCGCCGTTCCTCGCGTGGCGCGCCCTCGTCGTCGCGTCCCCGCGCTTCTACCCGAACCTCTCCGCCGAGGCGCGCGACGCGGTCCTCGCCTTCGCGGAGCGGGTGCTCGACCGCGGCTTCCTCGACGTCGGCGACGCGGACGAGGTCCTCGGCAGGAGCGGGCCGTGAGCGGCGCCGTCGTCTGGATCACCGGCCTCCCGTCCTCCGGCAAGTCCACGCTCGCGCGCCGGATCCAGACGCGGCTCCGCGGAGCGGGCGTGGCCGCTGCGCTCCTCGACGGCGACGAGCTCCGCGCCGCGCTCGCCCCCCCTCCCGGCTACGATCCTGAGTCGCGCGCCCGCCTCTACGCCACGCTCGCGGCCCTCGCGGCGATCCTCGCGCGGCAGGGGTTGGTCGCCATCGTGGCGGCGACCGCCCATCGGAGGGAGTTCAGGGAGCGGGCTCGCGCGCTCGCCCCGCGCTTCGTCGAGGTCTTCGTGGACGTCCCCCTCGACGTCTGCGCGGGACGGGACACGAAGGGGCTCTACGCCGCTGCCCGCCGCGGTGCGATCACTGGGCTGCCGGGCGTCGGCGCGGACTTCGAGCGGCCCGTGGCGCCCGACATCGTCGCCGACGGCGGAGAGGACGCCGCCGCGCCCGAGGCGGTGGAGCGGCTCCTCGGTGAGTGCACCCCGGCCGCCGGCGGCCAGGCCAGGTGACTGAGGCGCACCGGGTTCTCCGCCAGGTCGCTCGTGGCCCAGGGCGGTCGCCACGGGATCCGCGAGGCGGGGCCGCACCACGTCAGATCGCGGTTCACAGCGCGCACGTTCCGTGAGAGGTTTCGCTCCCAGTCACTGATCCGCTCAGTGAACCGACGGTCGATCGGGGTGGGGGTGAACGATGCAGGCAGGACGGATCGGGCTCGAGCTCTCGGCGGGGCACCTCTCTGCGGGGGAGCTCGCGGTGACGAAGGTGGAGGGCCGGGAGGGGCTCTCTGAGCCGTACGCGTTCGCGGTGGACTTCGTGCTGCGGAGCGAAGACGGGCTCGACCTTGACGAGCTGCTTGGGCGTGAGGGGGAG
>JBAVTL010000140.1:0-6631 GCA_049696175.1 Anaeromyxobacteraceae bacterium | reverse complement strand
GCCCTCTCGGCTGCGCTCACGGAGCCACAGGTGGACGGCTTCGTGGCCGCGCTCGCCGAGGTCCTGCCGGCGCTGCCCGGCTACCAGATCAGGTAGAGCGTCCGGTTGGACCTGATCTCCTCGGTGAGGAGATCGATCGCGCTCCCGCTCCCCTTGGTCAGCTCCGGCGAGATCTCCGCGCAGCGGCGCGCGACGGCCGCCGGGTCCTTCGGCGCGACGTCGAAGTGGCCCGCGACGAAGTCGACGCCGATCTCGTTGAGCGAGAAGGGCTCGTCCTTCTCCAGCGCCGCGAGCCACTCGACGATCTGGTCGGAGGAGAGCTTCCCGTGCATGTCGGACGTGCCGACCCGCCGGATCAGCGCGTCGCGGTCGGTCGTCTTCACGAGCGCGACGGTGTCGAGGCCGCCACCCATCCCGAAGGAGCGCTCGAGGCGGAACAGGTAGAGCCCGGCCTTCAGGAACGGCGCGTGGCTGCCGTCGACGAGCCGCGTCGCGACCTTCCCGTCCATCCGGAACGCCCGCCCTTCACCGGCGGGCAGCGGGTTCCCCTTGAGCTCCAGGTCCATCTCCTTGCTGCCGGTCGCCTTCTCGATCGCGGCGACGGCGGCGGCGAAGCTCCTCGGCGTGGCGAGCGCGATGGTGGGCTTCGCCGCGGGCGCCTTCGCGGCCGTGGCCGGGGTCGGGGCCACGAGCAGTGCCGAGAGTGCGGTGAGCGCGAGGGCGCTGCGTGCGCCCCTCGCGTGGGTCAGGCGATGGACGGAGTTCATAGAAGTGATTCCTCTCTCTGAAGAAGCGTTCATCCTAGGCGGGAGCGTGCCCCCACGAAACTTTCGGGAAGCCCGCAGGGGTCAGATCCCGAGCTTCTGGACCTGGTAGCCGCGCTCCCGGAGCGCGTCGAGGATCTCGTCCACGTGGTCCGGCCCGCGGGTCTCCAGCGTCAGCTGGAGCGTCGTGTCGCCGAACCGGTAGGCGAACGCGCGCGTATGGTGCACCTCGATCACGTTGGCCTTGAGGTTGGAGATGATCGACGAGACCTTGGCGAGCTGGCCTGGCTTGTCCATCAGCGCCACGCCGATCCGGACGAGGCGGCCGTCCTTCACGAGGCCGCGCTCGATGATCCGGGCGACGACGTTCACGTCGATGTTGCCGCCGGAGACGATGGCGACGACGGTCTTCCCCTCGAGGTGGACCTTCCGGTGCATGAGCGCCGCCACTGAGACCGCGCCCGCCCCCTCGGCCACGGTCTTCTCCTTCTCGAGCAGGTAGAGGATGGCGCTCGCGATCTCCTCCTCGGAGACGGTCACGAGCTCGTCCACCCACTTCTTCACGTGGCCGAAGGTGAGGTCGCCGACGCGCCTCACCGCGATCCCGTCAGCGATGGTGCTGGCGTTCTCGACGGTGACAGGCTTCCCCGCCTCCATCGCGGCGCCCATGGCCGGGATGATCTCGGCCTCCACGCCGATGACCTTCACCTGGGGACGGACCGACTTGAGCGCGATGGCGACGCCGGAGACGAGCCCGCCGCCGCCGACGGGGACGAGGACCGCGTCCAGGTTCGGGACCTGCTCCAGCAGCTCGAGCCCGATCGTGCCCTGTCCGGCGATCACCGCCTCGTCGTCGAAGGGGTGGACGAAGGTGAGCCCGTCCTGCTGCTCGAGGCGGCGGGCCTCCGCGTAGGCCTCGTCGTACGAGGCGCCGTGGAGCACGACCTTGGCGCCGAGCGCCCGCGTGTTGGCGACCTTGAGGATCGGGGTGGTCTCCGGCATCACGATCGTGGCGGCGACGCCGAGCCGGCCCGCGTGATACGCGACGCCCTGTGCGTGGTTCCCCGCGCTCGCGGCGATGAGGCCGCGCGCCCGCTCCGCGGCGCCGAGGATCAGGAGCTTGTTGAGCGCGCCCCGCTCCTTGTACGCGCCCGTCTTCTGGAGGTTCTCGAGCTTCAGGTACGCGGAGGTGCCGGTGAGGCGCGAGAGCGTCTCGGAGCGGCTGCAGGGCGTGAGGTGTACCTGCTCGCGGATGCGGCCGAGCGCGGCCTTGATGTCTTCGAGCGTAGGCATGGAGGGAACGGCTTAGCCGCCCCCGGGGGCAGAGCGCAAGCGCCCGTCGAGACCGCTCGCCGAACCCGTCAGTGGTGCGTCAGGCGGCGGGCCAGCTCCACGCGGTTGCGGACTCCGAGCTTGTCGAAGATCGTCTTCAGGTGGCTCTTCACGGTCTGCGAGGCGATGCCGAGCCGCTCCGCCACCTCGCGGGAGCGGAGGCCGTCCGACACCAGCAGCGCCACCTCGCGTTCACGTGAGGTGAGGCCATCGGCGGGCGGCGCCACCGTCTCGACTCCAGTCACCGCGGTGTCGACGATCGGCTCGCGCCATAGGTGGAACTGCGTGCGGTCCTTCCCGACCGCGGTCACCTCGATCCTGAGCCGCTCGCCGCTCGCCTCGAGCGTCAAGGACCGCCGCACTCCTGGCGGCCCTGTCTGTGCGCCATCTGACAGTCCGCGCAGCTCGGGAGGGAGCGCCGCCCCGTCCGCGGCAGTCGGGAAGAAGGGCTTCAGCATGTCCTCGGCCTGCCGGTCGCAGCGGAGGATTCCCCCCGCCTCGCCGTGGGCCGATGAGCCTCTGGGGCCGTGAACGCGACCATTTCCGCGCATCATGGTTGACCCCCTTGGTCAAGGTGCGTGTCTTACCAGCTACTACAGAGGAGATAGTAACGAGTCGGTAGCGCCAAAGCACGCCCCCCCGAAGAGGTTGAATCGTCCCTGGAGGGGCGGTCACGGCGCGGAAGCACCGGGCTGGCTATGGACGAAGCGTCCGTTGCGGACGGAGGGCGCCATGGCATCCATAGCCTGTCAGCACCACATCTCCTGGGTGATAGAGGTCGATCCAGGCATCCATCAGTGCATCCAGTGCTTCGAGCGGGTCGAGAAGAAGCAGATCACGCCGAAGTTCGAGAGCCTCTCGGACGAGCTCCAGCGTGATTGGGACGACTTCGAGGCCGGCAGGCACCCCGCGACCCCTTATCCGCATTGACGCCCGGCGAGCGGCTCAAACTAGGCGCACCCTGAGTGGGGCGTCAGGCCGGTCCCTGGGCGCGCGGGCTTGAAAGGTCCCCCGCTGATGGGGATCTTCGGCGGACGGGGGACGCGGGATGGATTGGGCTTCGCTCGGCATCATCGCGCTGGCTCTGGGGTTGGCGGGGGCGTTCGCCCTCCGCTTCCTCGCGCGGCGCCGCGCCCATGAGGCCCGCTCGGTTGCCGCGCTGAGCGCCCCCGGTGACCGGGTCCCGCGCTCGCTCCACCCGGTCTTCGACACGGAGCTCTGCATCGGCAGCCTGTCCTGTGTCCGGTCGTGCCCGGAGGGGGACATCATCGGCGTGGTGGACGGCGTGGGCAGGCTGGTGCACGGCGAGCACTGCATCGGCCACGGCCGCTGCGCCGCCGAGTGCCCGGTGAACGCCATCAAGCTCGTCTTCGGGACGGCGGAGCGCGGCGTCGACCTCCCCGAGGTGGACGGCTTCTTCGAGTCCTCGCGCCCCGGGGTCCACGTCGTGGGTGAGCTGGGGGGGATGGGGCTCATCAAGAACGCGATGCGGCAGGGGGTCGAGCTGGCCGAGCGGCTCGCCGATGTCCTGCCCCCCGCCAGCGGCGAGGTGGTCATCGTCGGCGGCGGTCCCGCGGGGATCGCGACGGCGCTCGGTCTGAAGGCGCGGGGCGTCCCGCACCGGGTGCTCGAGCAGGGGAAGCTCGGCGGCTCGATCCTCCATTACCCGCGCGAGAAGGTGGTGATGACGGAGCCCGTCGAGCTGCCGCTCTGGGGCAAGTTCGGACGGCGGACGATCCTGAAGGAGGAGCTGCTCGACACGTTTCACCGGATCGTGGACGGCACCGGCCTCGGTTTCCAGGAAGGGGTGCGCGTCACTGGCGTCGACGGCGAGGACGGCCGCTTCGTCGTCCGGACGGCGGCGGGGGACTTCCCCGCGTCGAAGGTGGTCCTGGCCGCGGGTCGTCGAGGCACCCCCCGCCGCCTCGGTGTCCCTGGAGAGGAGTCGCCGTCGGTCCTCTACGGCCTCACCGATCCCGATCAGTTCGCCGGACGGCGCGTCCTCGTCGTGGGAGGGGGCGACGCCGCTGTGGAGGCGGCTCTACAGCTCGCCGGCGAGCGGGCCCAGGTGACGCTCTCCTATCGCGGCGAGGCGCTCGCCCGCTGCCGGGAGGAGAACCGGAGCGCGATCCAGGCGGCGCGCGACGCCCGCCAGCTCGAGCTGCTGCTGCCCAGCACGGTCAGGGAGGTGCGCCGCGAGGACGTCCTCCTCGACGTCGCGGGCAAGGAGCGCGTCATCGAGCAGGCCACCGTCGTGGTCTCGATCGGCGGGGAGCTGCCGCTCGAGTTCCTCGCGAAGTGCGGCGTCGCGCTCAGGCGGTTCCATGGCGACCCCCCTGGCAGGTCATCGCGCGAGTGGCTCGAGCAGAAGGAGACGGTGAGCCAGCGGCGGGCACGGCGCGGCGCGCTGCTCGTGCGCGCCGGGCTGGCGCTCGTCGGCGTCTGCGCGCTCGCCGCGCTGGCGTGGGTGGGGCGGGAGTACTACCCGCTGGACCGGCTCAGCCGACGTGAGTCACCGCTGCACGCGACGCTCAAGTCCGCGGGTCCCTGGGGGCACGGCGTCGGCATCGCCGCCACCATCTTCATGCTCTCCAACTTCCTCTACGCCGCTCGGAAGCGCTGGAAGCGGCTTGACGGGCTGGGCGGCATCCGGCGCTGGCTCGACTTCCACGTCTTCGTGGGGACGATGAGCCCCGCGATCATCTCCTTCCACGCGGCGTTCCAGGCGAGGAACCTCCTCGCGATCGCCACCGCCGCCTCGCTCGGCGTCGTCTTCACGACGGGCGTCATCGGGCGCTTCATCTACGCGCTCGTCCCCAGCCACGAGGGGAAGGCCGTCGAGCTCGCCGACCTCCTCGCCCAGCGCGCGCGCCAGCGCGGCGACGGGGCAGGGCTCGCGGCCCTGCGGCTGCGCTTCCAGATCCGGTTCTACGGCTCGCTGAAGCGACTGCTGCGCGGGTGGCGCGTCTTTCACGCCACGCTCGCAGTCTTCCTCGTCCTCGCGATGGCCCTCCACATCGGGGTCTCGCTCTACCTCGGCTACGGGATCAACCAGTGAGAGTCCGACTCGTCCTCGTGTCGCTGCTCGCCGCCGTGCCGGCCGTCGGCTCCCCAGTGGAGCTGCTCTCGCCGGGTCCGCTCTCCAGGTCGCACGCTGCGCTGGAGGGGACCACCAGTTGCACGAGGTGCCACCCCGCCGGCGGCAAGCTCTCGCCCGAGGCGTGCCTCGCCTGCCACGACGAGCTGCGCGGCCGGGTCGCCGCGGGCAGGGGGTTCCACGGGCGGATGGCGCCCTCAGACCGGGCCTGCGAGAAGTGCCACCACGAGCACGAGGGGCGCGACGTCACGCTCGTCACCTGGGGCAAGGAGGGGAGGGCGGCCTTCGATCACGCGCGGACCGGGACGCCGCTCGCAGGGAAGCACCTGCGGGCCGACTGCGCGAAGTGCCACGATCCCAAGCTCGTCGCGGACCCGCTGGTGAAGGCGCTGCTGGCGAAGCAGCCTCGGCGCGTCAGCTTCCTGGGGGCGCCGACCGCCTGCTGGCCGTGCCACGCCGACGAGCACCGCGGCCAGCTCGGCAGCGACTGCGCGAGGTGCCACGGCGACGAGCGGTGGAGGCCGGCGCCCCGCTTCGATCACGCGAAGGCGGCCTTCAGGCTCCAGGGGCTCCACGCGAAGGTCGCGTGCGAGAGGTGTCACCGGCGCAAGGAGGCGCCGCCGCCGGCGCTCGGGGCGAGCCAGGTCCACGTGGTCTCCGCGACGGCGGCGACCTTCAAGGGGCTCAGGTTCGCCGCCTGCGGCGACTGCCACAAGGATCCGCACGCCGGGAAGTTCGGGGCCGCCTGCACCTCCTGTCACACGGTCGACGGCTGGAGGAAGCTGTCCGGCGCGGCGGCGGAGAAGGCGTTCCACGAGAAGACGAAGTTCCCGCTCCGCGGCGGGCACGTGAGCGCGCCCTGCAGGAGCTGCCACGGCCCGTTCCCCGGGGCGAAGGAGCGGATGCGCGGGCTAGCGTTCGCCGCCTGCACCGACTGCCACGCCGACGCGCACGACGGCCGGATCTCCCAGCCGCGGGGCGATCCCCGGACGTGCGACCGCTGCCACGGCGTCGAGGGGTGGGTCCCCGTCCGCTTCGAGGCCGAGGACCACGCGCGCACGCCCTACCCGCTGCAGGGGGGGCACCTCGCGGTCGCGTGCGCGGGCTGCCACCCGAAGGATCCGGAAGCGGTGGCGCGCTTCCCCGCCGACGTCCGCAAGCGGCTCGAGGCTCGCGGACGCCCGGTGCGCGTCGCCGCGGTGCGGCTCCGGATCGAGAAGGCCGCCGACTGTCGCGCCTGCCACAAGGATCCGCACCGCGGGCAGTTCGACGCGCGGCTCGCCGAGAGGGGGTGCGTGGCGTGCCACGCCGTCGCGGGCTGGCGCCAGGCGAGGTTCGATCACCAGCGGGAGAGCCGCTTCCCGCTCACGGGGAAGCACGCGAAGGCGGCTTGCGGCTCCTGCCACCGCCCCGGCGATGGGGGCGTCACGAGGTGGCG
>JBAVTL010000139.1:0-3674 GCA_049696175.1 Anaeromyxobacteraceae bacterium | reverse complement strand
AGTCGTCCTCCCCTCTCCCCCACCGGGGGAGAGGGCCAGGGTGAGGGGGCGCCCGCTCGCTTCTCGCCAGCGCGAGCTAGCGGCGGTCGAACTGCCTCGCCGAGACCGCCAGCGCCTCGGCCGCGGTCCGGTGCACGCGGGGGCCGTCGTTGTGCGGCATCGTCGGGACCTGCGGATAGGCCTGCATGCGCGTGACGAGCGCGTCAGCCTCTGCCGCCAGCCTCGCGTCGCAGCGGGCGTAGAAGCCGGCCTCACCCTCCTCGACCGCGTTGTGCGGCGCGAGGATGGAGCGCAGCTCGCGCACGAGCGCGTGGCTCGGAGACGGGACGAGGAGCGCCGCGATTGCGCCGTGGTCGATCCGGAGGCGCCGCGCGAGCGCGTCGAACCCGGGATCGGGGGGTCCCGCCTTCCGGAAAGCGGTGACGAGGATCTTCTCCTCGATCCCGATGTGGCGCAGGAGCCCGGCGCGGAACGCCTCGTAGGACTCCCGCTCGATGGTCTCCGGCGTCGCCGTCGCCTGCGCGAGCAGCTGGTCGAGCCGGTCGTGGTCGGCTGCGAGGAAGCGGGCGATCGGACCTGACATGGGGGGAACCTAGTGGCCGAGGTGCACCGGCGCACGGGTCGGGGCCGGTGCCCCCGCCTGGGGAGCGGGTCGCCCGCGATCACCGGTCGAAGAGGAGGCGGCCGCTCTCGAAGAGCTTGACGGTCAGGAGGAGCACGAGGACGGCGACGACGAGGCTGGCGCCCGCCGCCGTCAGGTAGGCACCGGGCTCCACCACCTCGCCGCGGACGAGCCGCGAGATGATCACCTGCTCGGCGAGGAACGGGGTCGCCTGCATCCAGCCCTGCGACCGCACCGGCGACAGCGCGAGCAGGACCCCGGGGACGGCCGGCACCAGCATCAGGAGCGAGATGGTGGTCTGTGCCTGCCGGAAGCTGCGCGCGCGGACCGCGACGAGCGCCATCAGCGCGTTGGCGAGCAGGAGGAGCGGCAGCGTCAGGAGCAGCACCCTCAGGAGCACGCCGGGATCGAGCCGGATGGCGAACCCGACCCGCTCGGGAGGCAGGAGCACGGGCAGGAACGCGAACCCTGCGAGCGTCTCCACGAGCGCGAGCGCGGAGAAGGCGGCGGCCGCCGCCGCCTTCCCGAGGACGAAGGCGCCGCGCGGGACAGGGTTCACGAGCAGCGGCTCGAGCGACTGCCGCTCGCGCTCGCCGGCGGTCGTGTCGATGGCCACGGCCATCCCTCCCATGAACATCGCCATGACCACGAAGTACGGGAGGATCGAGAGGAAGATGGCCGCGCGGCTCTCCGGCGTCGCGAGGTCCACGGTCTCCACCGCGAGCGGCTGGATCAGCGCGGGATGGATCCCGCGGGCGACGAGCCGCTGCGCGGCGGTCTGGCGCCCCCAGGCGTCGAGGAGCGCGCGCACCGCCGCGACCACGCCCGCCGACTGCTGACGCGACTCGTCCACGACCAGCTGAACCGGCGCGGGCCTCCCCTCGCGCAGCCTCGCCCCGTACTCCGGCGGGATGACGAGGACCGCGTCCACCTCGCCCGCGCGCACGGCCGCCTCCGGATCCGCGGGGGACGGGACGACGCGCGCCTCCGCGCCGAGGAAGGCGACGAGGTTGGGGGCGTGCTGCTGCCCGGCGACCGGCAGCGTGATCCCCTCTCGCGCCACCTTCTGCAGCGTCAGCGAGGCGTAGTGGAGCGCGACCGCCAGCGTGAGCGGACCGAGGAGCGGGAAGACGAGCGCCATGAGGAGCGTGCGCCGGTCGCGGAGCCCGTCGGTCAGCTCCTTGCGCAGGACGACGCGCGCCGGGCGCCAGGTCGCGCGGGTGATCATTCGAGCCCCTCCTCGGAGCCGATGGCCGCCACGAGCGCGTCCTCCAGGCTCTCCTTCCCGGTCGCGCGGCGCAGCTCGTCCGGCGTCCCCTCCGCGACCACCTGCCCGCGCGCGATGACGATGACCCGGTCGCAGAGGGCCGAGACCTCCTGCATGACGTGGGACGAGAAGAGGACGCAGCGCCCCTCGTCCCGCAGCTTCAGGAGCAGCGCCCGGACGGCCCGGGTCGCCGCCACGTCGAGCCCGTTGGTCGGCTCGTCGAGCACGACGTTGTGCGGATCGTGGACGAGCGCGCGCGCCATCGCCACCTTCACCCGCTGCCCCTGCGAGAAGCCCTCGGTGCGGCGGTCGGCGAACTCCCGCATCCCCAGCAGCTCGATCAGCGAGTCGGCCCGCGCCTCGGCGGTGGCCCGCGCCATCCCGTGGAGCCGCGCGAAGTAGAGGACGTGCTCGCGCGCCGTGAGCCGGGCGTAGAGCCCCTGGGCGTGCGGTAGGATCCCGAGCCGCCGCTGGGCGTCGATCCGGTCGGTGACGAGGTCTACGCCGTCCACGTGCACCCGCCCCGCGTCGGGGACGATCACGCCGTAGACGGTCCGGAGCGCCGTGGTCTTCCCCGCGCCGTTCGGCCCGAGGAGCCCGGTGATCTGGCCGTTCCCGACCTCGAAGGAGACGCCGCGGAGCGCCTCGACCTCGCCGAACGACTTCTTCACCCCCTCGAGGACGATCACGGCGAGCCCCCGAGGAAGTCGACGAAGGGTGGCGGCGGCCGGATCGCCGCCGCGCAGGAGAGGTCGAGGCCAGCGGCGCTCCGTGCGTCGAGGAAGTCGGCGACGAGCCGGGGGACGCAGCCGCGAGAGAAGACGCCGTGCCCCTGCCCCGCGAGGACGACCTGGCGAGCGTTGGGGAGGTCCCGCGAGAGGAGGTCCGCCAGGCTCGGCGGCGTCGCCGGGTCGGCCTCGCCGGAGAGGAGCAGCGCCGGCACCTCGGAGCGCCACTCGGAGCGCCACGCCGGCGCGACAGGCGGGACGGGCCAGGCGGCGCAAGCCCTCCGGAACGCGTCGCGCACCGACCGGCCGAGGAAGTGGCGCGCCTCGAGCTCGGGCAGGGGCTCCCGGATCAGCGGGACGTCCTCTGCGCAGAGGATCGAGAGCTGGAGCGGGCGGGAGAGCCCCGCCTCCAGGTCCGCCGTGGCCGCGACCCCCTGCGCCGCGAGCGGGCCGACGTCGCCGGCGGCCGCCGCGTGGAGCATCGGCGGGAGGACCGCCGCGGACTCGGCCTGGTAGAGGAACGCGCTCACCACGGCGCGGAGCTGGTCGAGGCCGAAGGTGGCCTCGAGCGCCGCCCCGGTGAGCGGGTGGCGGGTCCGGACGCGCTCGGCGCGGGCGGCGAGCCGGGCGCTCAGCGATCGCAGCTCGCCGGCGGGATCCGGGAAGCTGCGCGCGCAGAGCGGATCGGCCGCGCAGCGGGCGAAGAGCCGGTCGAGCGCGCGCTGCCCGTCCTCCTCGAAGGAGGATCCCACGACCGCCTGGAAGGGCACGACGCCGTCGAGGACGAGGGCGCGGATCCGTGCGGGGTGGGCGCGCGCCCACGAGAGGGCGGCCCGCGTGCCGTAGCTGAAGCCGATGACGTTCACGCGCTCGTAGCCGAGCGCCGCCCGCACCGCCTCGAGGTCGGCGACGAAGTCGGCTGTGCCGTAGCGGGCGAGCTCGACCTTCAGCGAGCGGGCGCAGGCGCCGACCGCGGCGAGCTCCTTCGCGGGATCGTCGAGCACCCGCTCCGGCGCGTCGAGCGCGGGGCAGGCGAGCCGCCCCGAGCCTCCCGTCC
>JBAVTL010000138.1:0-2684 GCA_049696175.1 Anaeromyxobacteraceae bacterium | reverse complement strand
GCTCGCGGCCGAGGCGCGCAACGCGGCCGACGAGGCGCAGGCCCAGGCCGCGGAGCTGGAGGCCGAGCTCCAGGCCGCGCGTTGGGACAAGGACGAGCTGGCGCAGCGCTTCCAGGGGATGCAGCAGGGCGAGGCGTCCGCCGACGTCGCGCGCCTGCGCGACGAGGTCGCGCAGCGGAGCGCGAAGCTCGTCGAGCAGGAGCGTGAGATCGCCCGGCTCGAGGCCGTCGTGGCCGAGTTCACGTCGCAGCCATCGACGGGGATCGCCCCTGCCCCGCCGTTCGACGCCGACCGCGAGCACCTGCGTGAGCTGGAGCGGCGCGTGGAGGAGGCGGAGCACCGGCGTGACGACGCGGAGCGACGCGCCGCCGAGGCCGAGGCGAGGGCGGCGGAGAACCCGGGGGCCGAGGCCGCCGCCGACCGCGCGAGGTCGATGGAGCGGCTCAAGTCGGAGCGCGACTCGCTGCAGGCGCAGGTCGTGGAGCGGGATGCCCGCCTCGCCCGGATGCAGCGCGAGGTGGTCGACAAGACCGACCGGCTGGGCCGGCTCGCCAAGGAGATGGGCGAGCTGAAGGCAAAGGGAATCGGGAAGCTCTTCAAGTAACGGCTGGCAACGAGGAGGGAAGACGTGACCGACCAGAACCGACGCTACGAACGGATCGAGATCGAGCTGCCGTGCCGGATGTTCATCCCGCGCGAGCGCGGCGCCGAGAAGGGCGCCGGCGACGCGCTGCAGTTCGAGGCCTTCTGCGTCTCGAGGAACCTCGGGCTTGGAGGGGTCTTCGTCGCCAGCTCCTTCCTCCTCAAGATCGGGGTGGAGCTCTACCTCGAGCTCGGCCTCCCCGACGGGCCGCTCGCCATCCGCTCGAAGGTCGCCCACTACGTGGGCATGGACGACCCCACCAACCAGACCGGGATGGGGATCGAGTTCCTGGACGTCGACAAGCACGGGCGCGAGACGCTGCTGCGGTACTTCACGCCGCTCCGCTACCAGGCGTTCTTCGAGCGGTTCATGGTGGAGTTCCCCCACCTCCGCAAGGACATGCCGCTGCGCGACGTCTCGCTGGTCCTCAACCTCTGGGAGGAGTGGAAGATCCAGAACGAGGGCGGCCCGCTCGCGACGCAGTCGGGGGCGCCGGAGGCGGTGCCGCACCGGGTCCGCCCCGCGGTCCTCCCCGAGCCGACCCGCCTGCCCTCCCGCCCCCGCCGGTAGAGAGCGAGGAGCGGGCCGCCGCGCCCGCCACGGACGATGAAGAGGGTCAGGCTCGCCTTCCTCTGGCACATGCACCAGCCCCTCTACCGGGAGCCGGTGACGGGCGAGTACCTGCTCCCGTGGGTCCGGCTCCACGCCACCCGCGCCTACAACGACATGGCGTGGATGCTGGAGCGCCACCCCAACATCCGGTGCACCGTCAACTTCACGCCGGTCCTCCTCGAGCAGCTCGAGGACTACGTGGAGGGGCGGGCGCAGGATCGGTGGCTCGAGCTGACGGCCCGTCCCGCTGCGGAGCTCACGCTCGACCAGCGCGCGGCGATCCTGCGCAGCTTCTTCATGGTGGGGTGGGAGCAGAACGTCCAGCCGCTCCCGCGCTACTGGGAGATCCTGCAGAAGCGCGGCCGGGACATCCGCCACGCGGATCTCGCCCGGATCGCGCGGGACTTCTCGGAGCGGGAGCTCACCGACCTGCAGGTGCTCTTCAACCTGTCCTGGTGCGGGTTCGGCGCGCTGGCGGACGACGAAGGCCTGCGCGCGCTGCGCGCGAAGGGGAGCGACTTCGACCGGGCCGACGTGGACTACCTGCTCGGCGCGCAGCGACGGATCATGGCGGGGATCGTGCCGCGCTGGCGAAGGCTCGCCGAGCGCGGCCAGGTGGAGCTCTCCTCCACCCCGTACTTCCACCCGATCCTCCCGCTCGTCTGCGACACCGACTCGGCGCAGCGCGCGCTGCCGGGGATCGCGCTCCCGCAGCGCTTCGCCCACGTGGAGGACGCGCGGTGGCACGTCCGGGAGGCGATCGCCCTCCACACCCGCTGCTTCGGCGCGCCGCCGGCTGGCATGTGGCCGGCCGAGGGCTCGGTCTCCCCGGAGGCGCTGGAGGTGCTCGCCGAGGAGGGGGTCCGCTGGGCCGCCTCGGACGAAGGGGTGCTGCTCCGCTCGCTCGACGGCAGCGCGACCCGCCTGGCGTCGCTCTTCCGTCCCTGGCGCGTGGCCGCGGGGCGGGGGGGGGAGCTGCGGATGCTCTTCCGCGATCGCTCGCTCTCCGACGTCATCGGCTTCACCTACGCGAAGGTGCCGGCGCGGGACGCGGCTGGTGACTTCGTCGCGAACGTGCAGACCGCCGGCGCGGCGTGGGCGCACGCCGGGCTGCAGGGGCCCGCGACCGTGGGGGTCTTCCTCGACGGGGAGAACGCGTGGGAGCACTACCCCAACTCCGGGCGGGAGTTCCTCGACGGCCTCTACCGCGCGCTGGACGCCGCGCAGGACGTCGAGACGGTCACGATGAGCGAGGCGACCTCAACCGCCGGCGACGCCGTCATCCCACGGATCCACTCCGGCTCCTGGATCGAGTCGAGCTACCGGATCTGGATCGGCCACCGCGAGGACCGGGACGCCTGGACCGCGCTCGGCCGCGCGCGCGACGCCGTCGACGCCGCGGCGGACGCGAGGACGGCCGCCCCGGAGG
>JBAVTL010000137.1:0-2085 GCA_049696175.1 Anaeromyxobacteraceae bacterium | reverse complement strand
GCCGCGGGCCTGGAGCGCCGGGCCTCTACGGCCGCGCGGCGATCGCCTCGGCGAGCGCCACGGTCCGCTTCGCCTCCTCGACGTGGAGCGCCTCGACGAGCCGCCCGTCCACGACGACGACGCCCTTCTTCTCGGCGAGCGCCCCGGCGTGGGCGGCCATGATCCGGCGCGCGCGCTCCACGTCCTCGGGCGCGGGGGCGAAGATCCGGTTGGCCGCGTCGATCGTCTTCGGGTGGATCAGCGTCTTGCCGTCGAAGCCAAGCTCGAGCCCGTGCTGGCACGCGGCCTCGAAGCCCTCCGCGTCCTCCAGGTCCAGGTGGACGCCGTCGAGCGCCGCGAGGCCGTGCGCGCGGGCGGCGAGCACCGTCACGCCGAGCGCGACGCTCACCTCGTGGCGCGAGGCGGTGTGGCGCGCCCGCAGGTCCTTCACGAGGTCGCTCGTCCCCATCACGAGGCACGCGAGGCGCGGCGAGGCCCCGGCGATCTCGCCTGCCGCCAGCACGCCGCGCGGGGTCTCGATCATGCACCAGAGCGCCAGCGTCGGCGGCGCGCCGGCGACGAGCAGCACACGCTCCGCCTCGCGCACGCCGGCCGCGGTCTCGACCTTGGGGAGCAGGATCGCGTCGGCCCCCGAGCTGGCCGCGGCGCGCAGGTCGTCCTTCCCCCACGGCGTGTCGAGCCCGTTGACGCGCACGATCGTCTCGCGCGGCGCGTAGCCCCCCTTCTTCAGCTCGCTGACCACCAGCGCGCGGGCCTCCTCCTTTGCGCCGGGGGCGGTCGCGTCCTCGAGGTCGAAGATCAGGGCGTCGGCGGGGAGCGCGCGCGCCTTCTCCAGCGCGCGGCCGTTCGAGCCGGGCATGTAGAGGACGCTGCGGCGGGGCCGGGCGGAGACGGTCATGATCAGCTCCTCGCGCAGCGGGGCACTATCCCGGCGGCCACGTCAGCGGGCGGCCGCCGAGCAGGTGGAGGTGGATGTGGAAGACGGTCTGCCCGGCGCCGCGGTTGGTGTTCATCACCGTCCGGAAGCCCTCCTGGGCGAAGCCCCGGTCGGCGGCGATCTTCGCCGCCACGCGATGGAGCTTCCCGACGAGCGCGTCGTCGCCTGGCGTCAGGTCGTTGGCCGTCGGGACGTGGCGCTTCGGGACGATCAGGACGTGGGTCGGCGCCTGCGGGTTGATGTCCTCGAAGGCGTAGGTCTCGGCGTCCTCGTGGACGAGCCTGGAGGGGATCGTCCGTTCGATGATCTTGCAGAAGATGCAGTCGGTCATGGGTTACCTCGGCTCCTCGCGGCGCTCTTCAGAACAGCTTCTTCGAGTCGAGCAGTATGGTGATGGGGCCGTCGTTCACCAGCTCGACGTCCATGTGGGCGCGGAAGACCCCGGTCCCGACCGGCAGCCCCTTCTCGCGGAGCAGCGCGCAGGTCCGCTCGTAGACCGGGTTGGCGAGCTCCGGCGGCGCGGCGTCGGTGAAGCCCGGCCGGTTCCCCTTCCGCGCGTCGCCGAAGAGGGTGAACTGAGAGACGACGAGCAGCCCGCCGCCCACGTCCGCGACCGAGCGGTTCAGCTTCCCCTCGTCGTCCTCGAAGACGCGCAGCTGCGCCAGCTTGTCGGCCATCCAGCGCGCGTCCTGCTCTGCGTCGTCGCGCCCGACGCCGAGCAGGACGAGGAGGCCGCGCGCCACCTCGCCGGTGACCGCCCCCCCCACGCGCACCGCGGCGCGCGAGACCCGCTGCACGACTGCCCGCATCGGATCTTCCATCTCACGCGGCGCGGCCGCGCCGCAACGATCTACTTCACCTTGTGCGCGTGGACGCGCAGGAACATTCCGTCCTGCCAGTCGGCCTTGTGGCACTTCCTGCAGAAGTCCTTCTTCGGGAGGACGAGGCCGGCGGCGATGGCCGCGGTCCGGTCCCGCATCACCTTCATGAAGTCGGCGCCGCCGCCGTGGCAGCCCTCGCAGTCCAGCCCCTTCGCCGCGTGCGGAGAGGCGCTCCACGAGTCGTGCTGGAGCTTGTGGCACATCCTGCACTTCGCGTCGCCGACCTTGACGTGGGCGGAGGCGAGGACCGGCGCCGGCGCGGCCGCG
>JBAVTL010000136.1:0-4967 GCA_049696175.1 Anaeromyxobacteraceae bacterium | reverse complement strand
CCTCGCGGGAGAGGCCGGCCAGCTCGCCCGTCGGGACGTAGGGCGGGTTGGAGACGACGACGTCGAAGCGCTGGCCCACCGCGAGCGGCGCGAAGAGGTCGCCCTCCGCGAACTCGACGGTCGCGCCCAGCGCGGCGGCGTTCTCGCGGGCGACTGCGAGCGCCTCTGCGGAGAGGTCGGTCGCGACGACGCGCGCCCCCTTCCGCTCGAGCGCGAGCGAGACGCCGACGGCGCCCGAGCCGGTGCAGAGGTCGAGCGCGCTGCCGCCCTCCGGGAGCGCGGCGAGGGCGGCCTCGACCAGCAGCTCGGTCTCGGGGCGCGGCACCAGGACGGCGGGCGTCACGCGGAACGGCCTGCCGTAGAACTCGCGCTTGCCGACGAGGTACGCGGTCGGCTCGCCGTCGGCGCGACACTTCACCAGCTCGCGGAAGGCGGCCAGCTCCGGCTCGGCGAGCGGCTTGTCGAAGTCGAGGTAGAGCCGGATCCGGTCGCACCGGAGCGCGTGGGCGAGCAGCAGCTCGCCGGTGAGGCGCGGCGCGTCCACGCCCCTCTTCGCGAACCACTCCTGCGACCAGGCGAGGAGCTTGAGGGGGGTCCAGGTGTCGGTCATCTCGATGCCCCCTCACCCTGACCCTCTCCCCCGGTGGGGGAGAGGGGAGAAAACTGTGTATGGCCTCTCCCTCGGTGGGGGAGAGGGGAGAAAACTGTGTATGGCCTCTCCCTCGGCGGGGGAGAGGGGAGAAAACTGTGTATGGCCTCTCCCCCGGCGGGGGAGAGGGGGAGAAAACTGTGTATGGCCTCTCCCTCGGTGGGGGAGAGGGGATGATGGAAAGTGAAGCGTCCTCTCCGGGGAGGGAAGCTAGGCGTTTCCGCTCGCCGCGTCCTTGAGCGCCTGCGCGGCGTAGAAGGTGCGGCAGGCGTCGATCACGTCCTGGACGTCGCCGTCCATCACCGACGGCAGGTTGTGGCGCGTGTAGTTGACCCGGTGATCGGTGAGCCGGTCCTGCGGGAAGTTGTAGGTCCGGATCTTCTCGGACCGGTCGCCCGTCCCGACCTGGCTCTTCCGGGCCGCGTCGCGCGCGCTCCGCTGCTTCTCGATCTCCAGCTCGAAGAGCTTGGCGCGCATCAGCTTGAGCGCCATCGCGCGGTTCTTGAGCTGGCTCTTCTCCTGCTGGCACTTCACGATGACGCCGGTCGGCTTGTGCGTCATGCGCACGGCCGAGTCGGTCGTGTTGACGCTCTGCCCGCCGGCGCCGGTGGAGCGGAACACGTCCACCTCGAGGTCCGACGGGCTGATCTGGATGTCGACCTCCTCCGCCTCCGGCATCACCGCGACGGTGACGGTGGAGGTGTGGATGCGCCCCTGCGCCTCGGTGGCCGGCACGCGCTGGACGCGGTGGACGCCCGACTCGTACTTGAGCGCCGAGTAGACCGCGTCGCCGGAGATCGTGACCGTCGCCTCCTTCACCCCGCCGAGCGCGCCGCCCGACGTGTCCATCACCTCGCACCTCCAGCCGCGCCGCTCGGCGTAGCGCAGGTAGGAGCGGAGCAGCTCGGCCGCGAAGAGGCCGGCCTCGTCGCCGCCCGCGCCGGCCCGGATCTCCAGGATGACGTCCTTGTCGTCGTTCGGATCGCGGGGGACCAGGAGGATCTTGAGCTGCTCCTCGGCCGGCCCGATCCGCGGCTCGAGCGCGCCCAGCTCCTCCTTGGCCATCTCGCGCATCTCCGAGTCGGCGAGGAGGGCCTTGTTGTCCTCGATGTCCCTCAGGAGCTTCCGGTAGTCGCGCAGGGAGCCGACGGTCGCCTCGAGCGCGGCGCGCTCCTTCGAGACCTTCCGGTAGCGGTCGCCGTTCGAGGCGACGCCAGGGTCCGACAGGAGCGCGGTCAGCTCCTCGAACCGGACCTCGATGGCCTCGAGCTTCTTCAGGACTTCGGGGGACAGCATGGGGGGAGGTTCTTACCCGTCCGCGCAGGGGGGTGCAAGGCGGGGGGAGAGACGGACGACCCGATTCCGCTACACTCGCCGGGTGACCGACCTTCCGACCCCGCGCGGCCTCCTCGACCGGCTCAAGTCCATCCTCCCCGGCAGCGGAGATGGCGTCGCCGCGACACATCCGCGGTGGCCCCACCGCACGCAGCGGTGGCTCGATCCGAACGTCCCCATCCACGGCTGGCGCAACCGGGTCGAAGTCGCCGACGCCCCCGACGTCCTCCGGGTGATCGCCGAGCACTCGGACGGGCGGATCGACGACGCCGGGGTGGCGGAGGTGCTCGACGCCATCGCCAGTGACACGGGCCCGGCCTCGTTCCGCTTCGGCGCCTCGAACGCCTACCGGCAGGTTTGGGTCGGGGCCTCCCCCGACGAGAAGGGCGGCGTCCGGATCTTCCTGCTGAGCGACGTCCGGCACACGACCGCTGTCGAGACCTCACTCTCCGTCGTCGGCTTCAAGGACCGGGAGAGGCTGGCCGAGTACCATCGGCTCGGAAAGTTCCTCGTGGCCGTCTGGGAGTGGCGCGGAACCCAGGTTCCGGCCGGCGCCCACGTCGAGCTCCACGAGGCCACCGTCATCGCCGGGCAGCTAGAGCGGCTCGTCACCGACCCGCAGGCCGCGGTGCTGGAGGTCCTTCGCGGCCTGCGGCTGCGGACGCGGGACCTGCTCGCCGACCTCGGCGGGCTCGACGCGGAGGCGGTGGCGAGCGTGGACGCGTGGCTCGCGCGCCGCGGCGCGCCTACGCTGACGGAGCTGCGCGGTAGCTTCCGATCGCCGGAGTAGGGCGCCCGCGACGGGCCGCGCCACTCCGCGAGGCGGGCATGGACAGCGGATGGGTGGTGGCCGCGGCGGTGGTCTTCTTCGGGATAGGGCTCGGGGTGGGGCTCGCCCTGCGCCGGCGCGACGAGGGGGCGGACGCGCGGGCGCAGGAGCGCGTCCGGGCGGAGGTTGAGCTGCTCGCCGGCCGCCTCCTCGACGAGAAGGGGAGGGCGATGCTCGATCGGAGCCACGAGCGGCTCCGCTTCCTCCTCGATCCGGTCGCCGAGCGGCTGAAGGCCTTCGAGGCGAAGGTGGAGAAGGTCTACGGCGACGACCGGACGGACCGCGCCGCGCTCCGCGAGCAGCTCCGGCTTCTCCAGGAGACCCAGACGCGGCTCCACGAGGACGCCGAGCACCTCGCGCGCGCCCTCACCGGAGACTCCAAGGCGCAGGGGGACTGGGGAGAGCTGATCCTCGAGCGGATCCTCGAGACCGCCGGGCTCACCGAGGGGCGCGAGTACGACCTCCAGCTCTCCCGCACCGACGACGAGGGCGGGCGCAAGCGCCCCGACGCCGTCGTCTACCTCCCGGCGAACCGCGCCGTGATCGTGGACGCCAAGTGCTCGCTCACCGCCTTCGTGGAGGCGATGAACGCGCCCGGTGGAGAGGAGCGCGAGGAGGCGCTCGACCGTCACCTCGGCTCGGTGAGGAAGCACGTCAAGGAGCTGGCGGCGAAGGACTACCAGGACGTCCTGCGGCAGCGGACGCTCGACATCGTCCTGCTCTTCGTGCCGAACGAGCCCGCCTTCCACGCCGCCCTCTCCCGCGAGCCGGGGCTCTACGAGGAGGCCTTCCGCCAGGGCGTCGTCCTCTGCAGCCCCACGACGCTCCTCGCCGCGCTTCGGCTCATCGCCCACGTCTGGCGGTCGGAGAAGCAGAACGTCAACGCGCAGCGGATCGCCGAGGAGGCCGGCAAGCTCCTCGGGAAGCTGGGCGCCTTCGTCGACGATCTGGACCAGGTCGGCGCCAGGCTCGACCAGGCGAAGGACGCCTTCCAGAACGCCCGGAGCAAGCTCTCGACGGGGCGCGGCAACGTGATGCGGAAGGCGGCGGAGATCCAGCGACTGGGGGCGCGCGTGAAGCCGGGTAAGGCGGAGAGCCTGCTCTCGGAGGGCGCCGACGGCGTGGAGGACGAGGACGGCCCGGCCGCCTGATCACCGCGACTGCCCGCGCGCCTCCCGCTGGGCCGCGATCCGGTTCAGGACCGCCGCGAGCCGCACGCCGGCCTTCGAGAGCAGCTCCTGCGTCCGGGCGCGCTGGGCCCGCCCGTAGTCCTGCGGAAGGAGGATGACGTCGCCCTCGGCGGGTAAGGTCCCCAGCTCGCGGTAGAGGGCGCGAGCGAGGAGGTGCGACTCGGTGGCCCACGCCGCGGGCGAGAGCTCGGCGCTCCACGCAGCCACGTCTGCGGGGCGCAGCGCCTCCGTCAGCGCCTGGGCCACCCGGTGCGGGTCGCTGCCCTCGATGAGCGGCGCGACGACGACGACGTCCCAGAGCCGGTGCACGCTCAGCGGCTGTCGACGCCTCCCGATCCGGACCTCGGTGTCGTTGCCGCCGCGGTCCCGCAGCTCCCCCGCGTGCATCGGCTGGTGCACGTCCCCGACGAGGTGGACGAGCCAGCGGAGCGAGTCGGCGAGGTCCGCGGCGTTGTCGCCGTCGGTCAGCGTCCGGACCGCACCCTCCAGCGCCGAGACCACGCAACCAGCCCTCGGACAGTCGCGCGCCGCGACGTACCCCTCCGCGGTGAAGGGGACGTTGACGTAGTGCCAGGGGCCGGTGCGCCGATCCCGCACGTCGTCCGCCCACGTCGCGATCTCGTGATCCGAGAGCGGCTTGGAGCCGACGATCTCCCTGACGAGCCTGCGCGCCGCCGGCGTGAGCCGCTCCTCGGCGACGGCCGCGACGATCCGGTGGCCCGGGTCGGACCAGGCTGAAGCCGTGACGGGAGCGACGAGGGCGGCGGCGAGGAGGCAGGCGAGGCGGCGCATGACCGGAGCGTACAGCGCCGACGGACGCGAGGGGTGCGCCGCGCCTCAGCGGAGCGCGAGGTCGCCGAGCGCGCAGACCGCGAACGCGATCGACGCGAAGGCGTTGTAGTCGAAGAAGGCGACGTTGAGCCGGTCGCGCCGGAGCGCGCCGCCGGGGGCGACGTGCCGGTGC
>JBAVTL010000135.1:0-1600 GCA_049696175.1 Anaeromyxobacteraceae bacterium | reverse complement strand
GGTTGATAATGCAATTCGAATTCGTTGCGGGATATCGCCTCGTGCAACTCGACTTCCATCGACTTCTGCAAGTCGGCGGCTTCCGTCATTTCGGGCTGGAACACGCGGAAATCGTTACGGCCGCCGGACTTCGCGGCGTAGAGCGCCAGATCCGCTTTTTTCAGCAGAGACTCAACATCGGTGCCATGCTCCGGAGCGAAGGCGATTCCGATGCTGGTCCCGACGCTGACCCGATGACCGCCGAGATCGAACGGCTGTTCAATCAGCCCGATGATCCTCAGCGCCAGGGCGATAGCGCCTTCGCTCTGGTTCTTTTCGTTTTCCTGGATGATTGCAAATTCATCGCCGCCCAGACGAGCCAGTACGTCGGTGTCTCGAAGCGATGAACCCAGCCGCTGCGCGACTTCGACGAGCAACTGGTCGCCGGCGGGATGTCCCAGCGTGTCATTGACATGCTTGAACTTGTCGAGATCGAGCATCAGCACGGTAAATGTCGTGTCGTGGCGGTGCAGCCGCTTCGCGGCATCGTCGAGTTTTTCGGAGAACAGCGCGCGGTTCGCCAGACCGGTGAGCAAGTCGTGTTGTGCCAGGAACGCGATCTTTTTCTCGTTTCGTGCGCGATCCGTAATGTCCTCATGGGTGCCTATCCAGCCGCCATCGGCCATCGTCTGCCGGGCGATCGCGATCACACGACCATCGACGAGCTCACGAACTTCCCTGACCTCCTTCACGTTTATCTTGCGGTAGGCCTCCGGCTCTACGTCGGCGAAATTGGTACCCTTTTCGCGGCGATATTCGAGAAGTTGCGCGAGCGAGGTCCCTGGCTTGGTCTGGTCGCGGCTGAGATGATAGATTTCGCCATATCTCGGATTCGACACCACGAGCCTTTGCTCCGCGTCGAACATGCAAAGCCCCTGGGACATGTTGCTGATCGCCGCGTCGAAGCGCACGTTCATTGCTTCGAGCTCGGCGGCCTTCTCGGCCAGCAACTGCTCGCCGCGTTTCTGCTCGGTGACGTCTTCGTGGGTCGCGACCCAGCCGCCATCCGGCAGCGGCTTGCGTTGAATCAAAATGTTGCGGCCATCGATCGGTTCGTAATTTTGCCTCTGTTGCGTTGGTAGCAACTGAACATATTGATCGACATTCGCGTTTGCGTCACCGACGTCGCCGCGATCCTTGTAGAACTGAAAGATGCGGTGCAACGGCGTGCCCGGCATCACGAGTTCATCCGGCAGGCCGTACATCTGCTGGAACCGGCTGTTCGAGATCACCAGCGTCTTGTCCGCGGCGAACAGGCAGAGCCCTTGCGACATGTTGTTGATAGCCACGTCGATCCGCGCATTTATCCTCGCCAGGTCCGCTTTCTTCGCCGCGAGAGCATTGCTCTGCCGTACCAGCAGAAATGTGCCGAACAATATGACGGAGACGACCGCAACGACCAGCGGACCGAACGTATAGAGGTGCCGATACCACGGCTGCAGCACGTCGCTGCGGGCGTAGGTCACGATCAAGACCAGCGGCAAGCCGGATACTGCCTGGTAGCCGGCGACGCGAGCCGCGCCGTCGACGGGGCTCGTCAACTCGTAAGAGCCTGTCTCCG
>JBAVTL010000134.1:0-2952 GCA_049696175.1 Anaeromyxobacteraceae bacterium | reverse complement strand
GTTCAAGTGCGGCCCCGACTACCTCGATCCCACCTGGCACGCGCTCGCCGCCGGCCGGCCGAGCCACAACCTCGACGGGTGGATGATGGGGCGCGACGCCTCCATCGCGACCTTCGCGCGCGCGTCGGCCGGCGCCGACGTCGCCGTCGTCGAAGGGGTGATGGGGCTGTACGACGGCGCGTCGCCCCGCTCCGAGGAGGGCTCCACCGCCGAGCTCGCGAAGTGGCTCGCGGCGCCGGTCGTCGCGGTGGTGGACGCCTCGGGGATGGGCCGGACGCTCGCGGCGGTGGTCAAGGGGCTCGCCGCCTTCGACCCCGTGCTTCGGCTCGCAGGCGTCCTCTGCAACCGGGTAGGGAGCCGCTCCCACCTCGACCTCCTGCGCGAGGCGGTCGCTCCTCTGCCGGTCCTTGGCGGCCTGCCCAAGGTCGAGTCGCTCCGGTTTCCGGAGCGCCACCTCGGGCTCGTGACCGCGACGCGCGCCCTGCTCGACGACGGCGCGCTCACCCGCTGGGCCGACCTCGCGGAGGAGTGGATCGACCTCGACGCGCTCCTCGCCCTCGCCAGGAGCGCCCCGGCGCTCCCCGACTTCCCGCGGCCAGCCGCGGCCGCCGAGCGCTGCCGGATCGGCGTCGCCTTCGACGAGGCCTTCCACTTCTACTACGACGACAACCTCGCCCGGCTGGAGGCGCTCGGCGCGCGGCTCGTCCGGTTCTCGCCGCTGCACGACGCGGCGCCGCCCGCGGTCGACGGCCTCTACCTTGGCGGCGGCTACCCGGAGCTCCACGCCGGCGCGCTCGCAGCCAACCGCCACATGCTCGACGGGATCCGCGCCTTCGCCGCGAGCGGACGGCCCGTCTACGCCGAGTGCGGCGGCCTCATGTACCTCTGCGGCGCCATCCGGACGCTCGACGGAAAGGAGCATGCGATGGCGGGGCTCGTCCCTGGTGTCGCGCGGGTGAGGGATCGGCTCCAGGCGCTGGGCTACGCCGAGGTCCAGACGACGGCGCCGACGCTCCTCGGCCCATCAGGCCTCCGGCTCCGCGGCCACCAGTTCCGCTACTCGGATCTGGAGGCGCAGCCTGCGGGCGAGGCGTGCGCGTACCGGGTGACGCGCCGCCGCGGCGGCGAGCCCTTCGCCGAGGGGTTCGGAGGCGGCTCGGTGCTGGCCTCCTGGGTCCACGTCCACTGGGCGAGCTGTCCGGAGGCCGCCGAGGGGTTCGTCGCCTCCTGCGAGCGGGCGAGGAGCAGGCAGTGACCGTGACCGACGCGCTCTCGCTGCTGCCGCTCCCGCTCGCCTTCGCGCTCGACGCGCTCGCCGGCGAGTACCCGAACCGGCTCCACCCGGTCGTCTGGATGGGGAACGCCATCGGCGCGCTGGTGCGGCGGGCGCCGAAGGACGGGCGGGCGGCCCAGCTCGCGTACGGCCTGTTCGTGGCCGCCGCAGTCCCCGCGCTCTTCGCCGCCGCCGCGTGGAGACTGCTCGCGCTCCTCGGTCCGTGGCCGCTCGCGGCCCTGGCGGTCGAGGTGCTCCTGCTCAAGTCCACCTTCGCCGTCAGGGCGCTCGGGGCCGCCGCGCGCGACGTGCGGGCCGCGCTGGAGCGGGACGACCTCACGTCGGCGCGCCACGCGCTCCGCTCCCTCTGCAGCCGCGATCCCTCCGCGCTGTCCGGCCCCCAGCTCGCCGCGGCGACGGTCGAGTCGGTCGCGGAGAACCTCTCGGACAGCCTCGTCGCTCCCCTCTTCTGGTACGCGGTGGCCGGGCTCCCGGGCGCCGTCGCCTACCGGGCGATCAACACGCTCGACGCCTCCATCGGTTACCGCGGCCGCTACGAGTGGCTGGGGAAGGGCTCCGCGCGGCTCGACGACCTCGCCAACCTCGTCCCGGCGAGGCTCACCGCGGCGCTCCTGCTCGCCTCCGGCGCGCTGTTCGGCGGCAGGGCGCGGGATGGGCTCCGGATCCTGCGGCGCGACGGTGGCAGTACAGAGAGCCCCAACGCCGGCCGGCCCATGGCGGCGATGGCGGGGCTGCTCGGCGTCGAGCTGGAGAAGCCAGGCCACTACCGGCTCGGCGATCCGACGGCTCCGGTCGTCCCCGCCACCATCGCGCGGGCCTGGGGCGTCGCGCGCTTCGCGTCGACCCTGGCCCTCCTCCTCGCCCTCCTCCCCTTCCTGCTGCGCGGTGCCCACCATGTCGCTTGAGCTCCCGCCCGGCCTCCCGCCTCGCGTGCACGGCGGCCTCCGGCCCGCCGAGCTCCGCGCCCTCGGGATCGACCCGGCCTCAGTCCTCGACCTCTCGGTCAACGTGAACCCGTACGGACCTCACCCCGACGTCGTCGACGCGATCCAGCGAGCCCCGCTCGACAGCTACCCCGACCCCGGGGCGACGGCGGTGCGCGAGGCGCTCGGCGAGCGCTGGAGCGTCGTGCCGGAGCGGGTCGCCTTCGGAAACGGCGCGAGCGAGCTGCTCTGGTCGCTCGCGCAGCTGCTCCTGCGCGGCGGCCGGAGCCTCCTCGTGGTCGAGCCGGCCTTCTCCGAGCTGCGCGCGGCGGCAGAGGCAGCCGGGGCCTCGATCACCTCCTGGCGAACGGACCCCGAGACTCCCGCCGATCTCGCCGCCCTGGGGCGGGCGCTGGACGTGGCACAGCCGGCGTTGGTCGCGCTCTGCACCCCCACCTCCCCCTGCGGCGCCGCCGTCCCGCACGAGGCGATCCTCCGGCTGGCCTTCGACCACCCCCGCGTCACCTTCCTGCTCGACGAGTCCTTCCTGTCGCTCTCGGAGGGGCACGCCGATCTCGACGAGCCGCTCCCGGACAACGTGCTCAGGGTCCGTTCGATGACGAAGGATCACGCCCTCCCGGGCATCCGGATCGGCTACCTGCTCGCTCCGCCCGAGCTCGTGCGGGCGATCGACGGCGTCCGGCAGGCGTGGCCCACGGGCACGCTCGCCCAGGC
>JBAVTL010000133.1:0-8801 GCA_049696175.1 Anaeromyxobacteraceae bacterium | reverse complement strand
GCGCCTCACCGCCGCAGGGATGTGGCGGGAGCGAGGTGCGGGCTGGCGTCCTGAGGGCAACGCTTCCTCGTTGGATGGCACGGCCTCGATCTGCGGGGCGGCCCGCTCGGCCTTCGGCCTCGTGCTGGGCCTCGTGCTGAGCCCCTTCCGCTTTGCCGCCCGATCGATGAGGAGGTCGAGCCCCGCCTCCAGGATCGCCCCGACGTCCGCGCCCGGGTGGGAGTGGGAGAGCGCGTCGCGCGCCGCGTCCAGCTTCTCCGTGAACCGCGTAGAGACTGTCACGTGGAGCCGGCGCAGGTCCGCGTTCAGTGGCTCCGTCGAGGAGCGGGGCGCAGGTGCCGGCGCAGGGAGCGTCGGCGGAGGGACGAGAGGCGCCGCCTCCGGCGGACGGATCGTTTCATCCAGGCGAAGTGCTTGACCCAACGCAAGGGCGGGAAGC
Source organism: Anaeromyxobacteraceae bacterium (assembly GCA_049696175.1). Taxonomy (GTDB): domain Bacteria; phylum Myxococcota; class Myxococcia; order Myxococcales; family Anaeromyxobacteraceae; genus DATIVK01. Next base: position 8,362 of record JBAVTL010000133.1, on the reverse strand, counting down.
GGAGGCGCGGCGGAGGTGGCAGGGAGTCTGGTCGCGGTCACGTTCGCCGCCGCCGGCCTCGTCACCGCCGTCACCACCACGCGCTGCGGGAGCACCTCGCGAGGCGCGACCTCCGCCGCCACCGCCTTCGCCTCCCGCTTCGACGCATGGAAGAAGCGCGGCAACACCTGCGTGACGTTGTCGCGCGTGACGACCCTCGCGACATCGATGACGCTCGACAGGCAAAGGCGGCCGTCCCGCAGGGGCGCGGCCACCTCGGGGAACCGCTGGATCAGCTCCGCAGCGGTCTTGCGGTGGAAGGCCGCGCCGGCTGAGAGCTTCAGCTCGCGGTGCAGGAAGTAGAAGAGGCTCGTGTAGCCCAGCTCAGAGGCGTCACGCCACCCGCGCGCGGTCCACGTCGCTCCCCCTGATGAGCCGCTTCTGACTCGGGGACGTTAGGCCACGGGGAGACGCACCGCGCGACGGCACCATGCCGCGCCGCGCGAACCCTCCGCTGCATCGCCCGAATTCCGACGAAGCGATGAATGGTCAGCCCGGTGGGGGAGAGGGGATGTCTCCAGGTCAGCCCTCGCGGCTGTTCGGGTGACGGACGTCGGTGCCGCGGACCATGAAGACGACCATCTCCGCCAGGTTCGTCGCGTGGTCACCGAAGCGCTCGAGGTGCTTCGCGGTGAACATGAGCGCGGTCGCCCGCCGGATGTTGCGGGCGTCCTCCATCATGATGACGACGAGGTCGTTGAACATCTTGTGGTAGAGCGTGTCGAGGTGGTCGTCGTCTGCGATCACCTTCTCCGCCTTCACCACGTCGCGCGTGACGAAGGCCTCCAGCGCCAGCCGGAGCTGCACCTCGGCCATCTCGGCGAGGCGGGAGAGATCGTGGAGCGGCGCGAGGGGCGGGGCCTGCGTGAGCTGGATCGCCCGCTCGGCGACGTTCACGGCGAGGTCCCCCATCCGCTCGAGGTCGGTGACGATCTTGAGCGCCGTGGTGATGAAGCGCAGGTCGCTCGCGGCGGGCTGGCGCAGCGCCAGGATCCGCCGGCACGCCGCGTCGATCTCGACCTCGACGCGGTTCACCTGCTTGTCGCGGGCCTTCACCTGCTCGGCGAGGGACGTGTCGCGCTCGACGACGGCGCGGGTCGCGGCGGCGATGGCGTGCTCCACCATCCCGCCCATCTCCAGCAGCCGCTCGCGCAGCGACGTCAGCTCCGACTCGTAGGCCTTGTCGGTGTGGGTCGGGGAGACTTCGTCTTTCCGGGGCACGTCGCTCACCTTACCCGAACTTTCCGGTGACGTAGTCCTCGGTTCGCCGCTCCGAGGGGTTCGTGAAGATCTTCTCCGTCGCGCCCACCTCGATCAGCTCCCCCATGTAGAAGAACGCGGTGTCGTCCGAGACGCGCGCGGCTTGCTGCATGTTGTGGGTCACGATGACGATCGTGTACCGCTCCTTCAGCTCGTGGATGAGGTCCTCGATGCGCGCCGTGGCGATCGGGTCGAGCGCGCTCGCCGGCTCGTCCATCAGCAGGACCTCCGGCTCGACCGCCAGCGCGCGCGCGATGCAGAGCCGCTGCTGCTGGCCGCCGGAGAGGCCGAGGGCGCTCTCCTGGAGCCTGTCCTTCACCTCGTCCCAGAGGGCCGCCCCCTGCAGCGAGCGCTCCACGCGCGCCGCGATCTCCTCCCGGTCGGTCGTGCCGCCCACGCGCAGGCCGTACGCCACGTTCTCGAAGATCGACTTGGGGAACGGGTTCGAGCGCTGGAAGACCATCCCGACGCGGCGCCGGAGATCGACTGGATCGATGCCGCCGCCGAGGACGTCCTCGCCGTCGAGCCTGATGCTCCCCGTCGCGCGGCAGCCGGGGATGAGATCGTTCATCCGGTTGAGGGCCCTGAGGAAGGTGGACTTCCCGCAGCCGGAGGGGCCGATGAGCGCCATGACGCGCCCCTCCGGGAGCCGGAGGGAGACGTCCTTGACCGCCACCTTCTCGCCGTAGCTCACGACGAGGTCCCGGACCTCCAGCTTGTCCAGGTCCGTCGCCGCGGCGCGCGCGACCTCCGCGCCCTCGACGGCGGGCGCGGCGGCAGGGGAAGGGGCGCGGAGCTGGAACGCTTCAGCGGCGATCATGGCCGGGACCTCACGCGTCTGCGCGCCGGCGGGTGCGGGCGCGGATGTAGATGGCGATGGCATTGAGGGCGAACGTGAGCGCGAGGAGGACGAAGACGGTCGCGTAGAGGATCGGCCGGGCCGCCTCCACGTCCGGCGACTGCGTCGCGAGCACGTAGGTGTGGTAGCCGAGGTGCATGAACTGCGACCACGGACGGCTGGGCAGGTCGGGGAGGTAGTACGCGACGCCGGTGAAGAGGATGGGCGCCACCTCCCCCGCGCCGCGGGCGACGGCGAGGATGGCCCCGGTGAGGATGCCCGGGAGCGCCGCCGGGAGCACGACGCGGGCGAGCGTCTGCGAGCGGGTGGCGCCGAGCGCCAGGCTCGCGTCACGCCACTCCCGGGGGACCGCGCGCAGCGCCTCCTCGGTGGCGACGATCACCACTGGCAGCGTCAGGATCGCGAGCGTCAGGGCCGCCCAGACGATCGCCGGCTGGCCGAAGCGGAGCGCGCCCCCGTTGAACGCCCGATCGAGCCCCCGCCCCACGAACTGGACGAAGAAGCCGAGGCCGAAGAGGCCGAAGACGATGGACGGGACGCCGGCGAGGTTGGTGACCGCGACGCGGACCAGCGCCGCGAGGCGGGAGCCCCTGGGCGCGTACTCGTGCAGGTAGACCGCGGTCGCGACCCCGACCGGCATCACCGCGACGGTCATGAGGAGCGTGAGGGCCGCGGTCCCGTAGATGGCGGGGAAGATCCCGCCCGCGGTCATCCCGTCCTTCGGGACCGCCGTGAGGAACTCCCAGGAGAGCCGGCCGATCCCGCCCCGGACCACGTCCAGGACGATCACGGCGAGCATCGCGATCACGAGGAAGGTCGCGAGGCCGGTGAGCCAGGTCATCCCGGCGCCGATCCAGCGGCGGCGGGCGGTGCGCGGGTGGCTCATGCGTCGCTCGCGGTCATCCGGCGCACCAGCCGGTGGACGACGGCGGCGGCGGCGGTGTTGAGGACGAAGGTGAAGAGGAAGAGCTCGACGCCGATGAAGAAGAGGATCGAGTAGTGCGCCCCGCCGAACACCACCTCGCCCATCTCCGCCGCGATGGTGGCAGAGAGGGTGCGGACCGAGTCGCCGAGGCTGAGGGAGGTGATCGCCGCGTTGCCGGAGGCCATCAGCACGATCATCGTCTCGCCGATGGCGCGGCCGAACCCCAGCACCACCGCCGCCAGGACGCCGGGCGCGGCGGCGGGGAGCACGACGCGCCAGGCCGTCTCCCAGCGGGTCGCCCCGAGCGCGAGCGACGCCTCGCGGTAGGAGCGCGGGACCGAGGTGAGCGCGTCCTCGGAGACGGTGAAGACGACCGGGACGACGGTGAGCGCGAGCGCGAGGCCGGCGACGACCGCGTTGAGCCGGAAGGTGAAGCCGAAGGCGGCCTGGAGGGCGGTCGCCATGACCATCAGCGCGAAGAAGCCGAGGACGACCGAGGGGATCCCGGCGAGCAGCTCGATCACCGGCTTCACCACCTCGCGGACGCGCCGCGGCGCGAACTCGGCGCTGTAGAGGGCCGCGGCGATGCCGATCGGGACCGCCACCACCATCGCGACGAGCGTGGTCTTCAGCGTCCCGACGAAGAGCGGGATCATCGAGACCTTGGGGATCGTCGACACGGGCTGCCACATGAAGCCGGCCGGCTTCCCCTGCCGGAAGACCTGGGGCAGGAACATCCTGGAGAGGCTCGCCTCCCCGCGGATCTCCGAATCGAGGAACAGCGGCAGCGCCTCGCGCGCCACGAAGACGAAGATGAGCGCGACGGCCGCGATCCCGGTGAGCGCCACGATCGTGATGCTCGCCTCGATCGCAGCCTCCCGGAGCTGGCGGCGCCGGCTCCGGGCGGAGGTGGAGGGGCGCCCGCCGCCCACGTTCGCTACCGCGTCCATGACCCTGCTTGTAGGCATCGGCGATTGCGCCGGCATGGCGGCCGCGTGACGAATGCGAAACGACGTCGCGGGCCGCCCCTGCCCGACGCTACTTGACCGGGAAGTAGCCGACTTCAGTGACGATCTTCTGGCCCGCGGCCGAGAGGCAGAAGTCGATGTACGCCTTGATCTCCCCCGCGGGGGCCCCCTTCGTGTAGACGAAGAGCGGGCGCGAGAGCGGGTACCTGCCCGCGAGGACCGCCTCCTTCGTCGGCGCGACCCCTTCCACCTTCAGCTCCTTCACCCCCTTGGCGTACGCGCCGCCGCCGTAGCCGATGCCGTTCTTCTCCTTCGACACGGCGTTGACGACCGCGGCGGTGCCCGGGAGCGTCTGGGCCTGCACCGCGAAGTCCTCGTTCTTGAGGACGTGCTCCTTCACGAAGACGTAGGTCCCCGAGGAGTTCTCGCGCGAGTAGATGACGATCGGCGCGTCCTTGCCGCCGACCTCCTTCCAGTTGGTGATGTCGCCGAGGTAGATGCCCCTGATCTGGTCCACGGTGAGCGACGCGACCGGGTTGGCCTGGTTGACGTAGATGGCGACTCCGTCGCGCGCGACGATCGTCTCGACCGCGTCGGCGCCGGCGGCCGCCTTCAGCTTCGCCTTCTCGTCCGGCTTCATCGCGCGGGACGCGTTGGCGACGTCGGTCGTGCCGTTGATCAGGGCGGCGATCCCGGTGCCGCTGCCGCCGCCGGTGACCTGCACCTTCTTCGTCGGCTGCACCTTCATCCAGGCCTCGGCCCAGCGCTGGGCGAGGATCACCATCGTGTCGGAGCCCTTCACCGTGGTGGTCCCGGCGAAGGAGAGCGCGGGGGCGAGGAGGGCCGCCGCGAGGAAGAGGCTGCGCGTCATGTCGTGTCCATCCTGCGCCGGCGCCGTGCTCCGCGAGGTGCGGGCCGTCCGTGCGCGATGGTCACGATGGCGAAACGGGATGGCGAACGCCGGGCGCGCCGGTGACGATCCCGAAACGACGAGGGCCGCCTCGATCGAGGCGGCCCGTCGGACTGAAGGGAGTGCGCGGAGCGCGGGTCAGCCGTTCAGCCTGAGGATCTCGACGCGGCCCGAGGCGCCCCCGAAGGTCACCTTCCTGCCGCCACCTCCGCCGACGTCGCTCTGGACGATGGCGACCCCGTTCGCCGCAAGGAACGCCTTCGCCGCCGCCACGTTCCGCTCACCGAGGTGGCCGCTCTCCGCGGCGATCGGCGGTGCGCCGCCCCCGAAGACGGCCGCGCGCAGCCGGTGCCGCTGGGCGCCCAGCCGCGTGAGATCCTCGAAGAGCTGCTTCAGCGCGACATCGCCGAAGCGGGGCGCCGGCGGGGCATTGCCCTTGTCCGGCAGCAGGAAGTGGGTCATCCCGGCGACGTCTGCGACGGGATCCCATACGCACACGACCACACCCGAGCCCACCACCGTGGTGAAGTCTCCGGCACCGACGGCGGCGTGGAAGCGGCCGGGGTGGACGTAGATCGACGGCGCCGGGGCAGCGGCGCGGGGTGCCGGGGTGGGCCGTGCAAAGGAGGTCTCGGGAGCTACCAACATCGGTCACCTCTCCTACTGCCGAATCTCGCTTCGGCAACCGATGCCCTCTTCAAGAGTCGCGCCGCGCCGATCCCCACACATTTCGGGGAGTTCCGGAGGCGGGCGCTGGGGTTCCGCTGACTCGGGAGTATGAGCGTACCGACCGATCACGGCACCGCGTGCCACTTCCGAACCGACTCGGCGCCGCCCGAGCCGTGGCAGGTCGCGCACTGCTCGACGCCGCCGGAGGTCTTGCCTGCCGCGTGGTCCACTGCCGCACCGTTCGTGTGGCAGGAGAGGCAGGTGGCCGTGATCGGGAGGACCTTCGGGTCCGACGCTGAGGTGTGCGCCGCCACCGCGGGGGTCTTCACGCTCCCGTCGGCGTTGAAGGCCGCGGTGTGGCGGAGGCTGGAGCGCTCGTTGGCGGTCGTCGGCTGCGCCCCCGCCGGGATCGACTCTAGCGTCCAGGTGTCCTTGAGGTGGCAGAGCTCGCAGTTGGCGAGCTCGCCCGGGAAGCGGACGTCGTCGAAGAAGTACGGGTTCGGCGGTGACGACGGCGTGTAGGACATCGCGTAGACAACGAACGGCCGGATCCCCTCCAGCGAGGCGGCCCCCACCCGCTCGCCGACGTGGATCCGGTGGATCATGGTCTTGAAGTGGATCGACCGCTCCTCGATCCCGTCGAGGGTCGCGAACCCCCAGCGCTTCAGCGAGGCGAGCGGATCCACCGGGTCGCTGAGCAGCACCGTCCCGGACCCAAGGACGCCGCCGTCGGCCACCGTGCGCGTGTCGCGCGGGCGCTTGTCCCAGTCGGTCATGTCGGGCGTATGGCAGAGGAGGCAGTGGGCCACGTCGTGCCGGTTGGCGCCGTGGAGGTTCAGCTCCAGGTGGCACCTCTCGCAGTTCCCCTGGTCCACCACCGATCGCCGCGCCGCCGCGGGGTCGGTCGCGACCGTCCCGGTCGAGAGGTCGACGAACTTGATCGGGTTGCTGGCGTACTCCGAGACCGACTCTCCCGTGTAGGGCCAGGCGAACTCGTCGAGCCCGGTCGAGTAGAGCGCGCCCGGCGTCGCCGGCCGGCGCCGCCCCTCAACGCCGATCGCCCACGTCCCGGTGGCCGTCGAGGGGACGGCGGTCGTCGAGGTCCAGGTCAGCACGCCGTTCGCGTCGGTCGAGCTCGTGAGCGGCGGGGACGCCCGAAGGTTGACGTTGCCGCTGAGGTAGTCGGTGGTCGGCCCGGCGAAAACGACGGCGAAGCCAGCGAGGCCGCGCGGGACCGGGCTCGGATGCGGGTTGGCCGGGGAGGCCGGCTCGTAGGCGGGGTCCGGAGTGCCGAGGGTCGGCGTGATGGGCCCGACCCTGTCGGAGACCTGGAGGGTGAACGTCGGGAAGCCCCCAGGGGCCATGCCCTGTACGCCGAGGATCTTCACGTCCCACCGGCTCCAGTACGGGCTGCGGGAGGCGGTGCGCCCGCCGAGCGGCCTGTGGATCTGGGCGATCGGCGCGTAGACCTTCGGCCCCCCCGCGCGCTGAGTGACGTGGCAGTCCGCGCACTGGGAGTCGTCGAGCTGCCTCCCTCCCGTGTGCGCCAGGTGGGTCGCGTCGGGGACGGTGATCGGGACGCCGTTCGCGTCGTTGTATCCGTAGAAGACGTCGGGGTGGCAGCCGGAGCAGGTCCGCCGCGAGATGGAGACGGCCGTAGACGTGCCGGTGCCGATCGCGTCGGCGTCGGGGGCGCCGGCGTGGCAGGCGTCGCAGTTGCGGAGATCCTGCGGGTAGCCCAGCCCCTCCGCCAGCACCTTCGCCGGCTGGAAGTTCTCGACGCGGCTCGCGACCCGGCCGTAGACGTACTCGGTGCTGGAGTTGCCGATGATGTTGAACTTGGTCCCCACGGCAGCGACGCCGTTCCGGCCGGGGAAGAACGGCAGCGGCGGCACGCCCGTGAAGGCGGAGGCCGGCCACGGCGACCCCGCCACCGACGACAGGTAGTCGGGCGGCCACGTCTGGTTGCTCGACGCCAGGAAGAGCGTCGGCAGCTTCTTGCCCCGGTGGATCCTGTGGACCATCCGCCCCAGCTCGAGCGGGTTCGGGTAGGTGGCCTTCGTCGCCGGCGCCATCGCCGCCGGGTCGACCGTGTCGGGATCGGCGTGCTGCCAGGTGTGGCAGGTCACGCAGAACCTCACCCCGGTGTAGCGGTTGCCGTGGATCTTGAAGAGGCCGTGGCAGGCGTTGCAGTTCTGATCCAGCGTCAGCGTGTAGGACTGGAGCGGCCCGCCGTTCGGGACGAAGTCCTTCGTCCCACAGGTGGTGGCGGTGCCGACGGCGACCCCGTACAGCACCACGCCCACCCGGAGCGTATCGCCGAGCGGGTGCGCGGTGGGCAGCCCGCTCAGGAACGTGTACCTGAAGCGGCCGTCGCCCAGCTCCACCGTGCGCACGAAGGCGCCGCCCACGACGCTGCTCTCGCTGCCGGGCTGCCGCTGGCTGAGCCGGAGCGCCTCCGTCCCCGGACCGCCCGGCGGGAGGCTGGGGTTGGTCGCCCCGCCCGTGAAGAGGAGGCTCCGCCAGGCGCGCAGCGGTCGCGGCAGGGACGCGGTCGCGGGATCGACGCCGAGCCACGCGAGGGTGAAGGTGGGCTTCAGCGCGGCGGCTGCGGCGCCGACGATCGGGGTGCCCCGGTCGGTGAGCCTGTAGGTGACCACCACCAGGCCGCTCGCCGCCTCGGCCGACTCGATCGCGATCGCCGGCTGCGCGCTCGCCGGCAGCGTCTCCTG
>JBAVTL010000132.1:0-2106 GCA_049696175.1 Anaeromyxobacteraceae bacterium | reverse complement strand
GCGCGTGCGCCGCCCCCTCTCCCTCGTTGCTGCTTCTCGCGCGTAGACTCTCCTGGCGGCGGAGACGCGACGACCTGCGCCAACTCGCTGCGGGGCCGGTCGAGATGAGATCAATGGGCAGCATTCCGTTGGGGGAGGGGGCGAACCCCTGCCGACTTGCAGGGCCCGCGTCGAGCCCTACGCCGCCAGCACGGCGACGCTCGGCGGCAGCACCAGCTTGCCGTGGATCGCCTGCCGGAAGCTCTCGCGCGTCAGCTGCGCGATCTCGGCCGCCTCCCTGCGCGTCAGCTGCCGGCGGCGGACGCGCTCGCCTAGCTGCTTCCGGATGAGCTTCGCCACCCTCAGGTTGCGCTCTCCGGTCGCGTCGGCGCGCGCGGCGCGGCAGTCCTCGCCGTCGGCGAGCAGCCCCAGGATCGCTCCAGTCGCGAGGATGTTGGTCTCCGCCACGAGGTCGGGCTCGAGGACGAGCCGCCGCTCGCGCGCGAGCGCCATCCGCGACACGTGCTGGAAGCGCCGGATGCGCGCGCTGGCGAGGAGCGACCCGAAGAGCTGGCGGGAGACCGGGAAGGGTAGGAGCGAGGCGGAGGTGAGCGCGCGGTGCAGCAGGTCGTCGTGCTCCCGCATCGCCCGGGTCGAGACGCTGCGGGCGAGCCGCCACATCTCGGGATCGATCTTCTGGTCGTAGCGCAGCTCCCAGTAGCCGTGGCCCGTGCCGAGCCGGCCGAAGCTGGTCACCGTCTTGTAGGGGACGAAGTAGTTGTGCGCGACGGTGTCTGCGGCGAGGTGGGCGAGGAAGCCGAGGGCGAAGGCCTTCTCCCCGCCCTCCTTCGCCTGCTTGAAGACGCCGAAGCCGACCTGCCAGTTGTGGCAGTGGTGGAGGAACTTCGCGAGGTTCTTCCCGACGACGATGTCGGCGGCGAGCGAGCCGTACAGGAAGTCGTTGCCGAACCGCTGGAGGAGCCCCTGGACGTCGAGCCCCAGGACGGAGACGTTGCCGAGGGCCTGCGCCGAGAAGCTGAGGTGCGCGAGCGGCCCCCACGCCTGGGCGTGGGCCGGGAGCGCGAGGATGACCACCGCCGCGGCGCCGAGGAGAATCCGGAAGAGGGTGCGCCGACGGTCCATTTCGATCAATTCTAATGACGCAGCGGAGGCCGCTGCAATCGAACGGCAGGGAAACATGGAGCCAGTGGAGGGCGGAGCGCGCATGATTCGAGACGGGGAGCTGGGGGAGCTGGCCGAGGAGACGCGGCGGCACCTGCTGTGGTTGCGGGAAGCGGGCTTCCGCGACCTGCCGGTGCCGGCCGCGCCCGTGACGACTCGCCCGGTCTCGCCTCCGTTGGCGCGTCCTCCGGCCAGCCTCGCCACGCCGGACGTCCCGGTGAGCCCGGTCACGCCGATCGCAGGGACGATCTCTCGTGGGCCGGATGAGAGGGGCTGTGGCAGCGAGCCGCTCCTCTCGATCCGGCGCGACCTCGGTGAGTGCACCCGCTGCAAGCTCTCTGGTGGACGGACCCACCTCGTCTTCGGCGTGGGCAACCCCGAGGCCGAGCTGATGTTCGTCGGCGAAGGGCCCGGCGCCGACGAGGACCGGCAGGGGGAACCCTTCGTGGGCAGGGCAGGGCAGCTCCTGACGAAGATGATAGAGGCGATGGGTTTCCGTCGCGAGGACGTCTACATCGCGAACGTAGTCAAGTGCCGGCCGCCCGACAACCGGAACCCGGAGCCGGACGAGCTCGCGGCCTGCGAGCCCTTCCTGCGCGCGCAGATCGCCGCCATCCGCCCCCGTGTGTTGGTCGCGCTCGGCAAGTTCGCGGCGCAGACGCTGCTGCGCGACCCGACGCCGATCACCCGGCTGCGCGGTGGCTGGCGCGAGTACGAGGGCGTCCGGCTGATGCCGACCTTCCACCCGGCCTACCTCCTGCGGAGCCCCGCGGAGAAGGCGAAGGCCTGGGAGGACCTGAAGCTGGTGGTGCGCGAGCTGGGGCGCACGCTGCCAGCGAGGTGAACCGCCATGCGACGAGCGAGCGGCTGGCGACGTGGGGTGCGGATCGCGGCGCTCCTCTCGTTCGCGCTCGGTGCCGCGCTCGCGCTGGCGGCGCCCGCGGG
>JBAVTL010000131.1:0-1949 GCA_049696175.1 Anaeromyxobacteraceae bacterium | reverse complement strand
CCTCGCGGGTCCGCTCTGCGAGCTTCCGCACCTCGACCGCCACGACCGCGAAGCCGCGGCCATGCTCCCCGCTGCGGGCCGCCTCGATGGCCGCGTTGAGCGCCAGGAGGTTCGTCTGGTGCGCGATCTCCTCGACGATGCCGCTCCGCTCGGCGATCTCGCGAACCGAGCCGAGCGCGTTGGCGACCGACGCGCCGGTGGCGCGGGCGCTCTCCGCAGTGCTGCGCATCATCGCCCCCGTCTGGCTCGCGTTGGCGGCGTTCTGCTGGACGGTCGCCGCCACCTGCTCCACCGTCGTCGTCGCCTCCTCCGCGACCACCGCCTGTCGCGTCGCGCCGTCCGCGGTGTCGCGCGTCGACGCGCTGAGGGCGGAGCCCGCCTCAGCGAGGCCGTCTGCCGAACCACGGATCGTCGTGACCACCTCGCGCAGCCGGTTGGACATCGAGGTGAGCGCGTCGGCCAGCTTGCCGATCTCGTCGCCGGCCCGCGCCGGGAGCTCACGGGTGAGGTCGCCCGACGCGACCGCCTCCGCGAACCGGACGGCCTCGCCCAGCGGCCTCAGGATCGCGCGGTTGGCCACGAGGTGGACCGCGAGCACCAGGAGGAGGACCATCGCCGCGCTCCCGACGACCAGCATCCGCGCGAGCGCCTGCCCCTGCGCCGTCATCTCGGCGGCGTCCACCACGGCGCTGACCAGCCACTCCCGGCCCGGCACCGTGAAGTAGATCGCGACCTTCTCCCGCGCGCCCCCGCCGCTGCCGTCGTCCCAGGCCAGCGTGGCGCGCCCACGGCCGGCCGACAGCATCTCCTCCAGGACGGGGCGACCGTCGGTCGACTTCAGGGCGGCCAGAGAGCTCCCCTCGCGATGCGGGTGGACGAGGACCTTCCCGCGCCCTTCGCCGGGCGCGGTGCTCGCGATCATCACGTACCCGGCCTCGCCTACGCGCATCTCGCGGATGCGCCCCTGCAGCGCGGCGATGCTCCCGGAGACGTCGACGCCGACGAAGAGGACGCCGATCGTGCGGCCGTCGGCGCCGATCACCGGAAGGTACCGGGTGACGTACTCGCGCCCGAAGAGGACGGCGCGCCCGGTGTACTCCTTCCCCTCCAGGAGCAGCGCGTGGCCGGGGTGCGCCTTTCCCAGGAAGGTGCCGACCGCGCGCGAGCCGTCCTCCTTCTTGAGCGACGTGGTGACGCGCAGGAAGTCCTCGCCCGCGCGGACGAAGACCGTCGCCACCGTCCCCTTCCCGGACACGCGATCCACGGCCTCCAGATCCAGGTCGAGCACGTGCGCGCCGCTCCGGATGATCGGCGCGTCGACGCCGCCCACCCGCATCGTGCTGCCGGGCTCGATCGAGAAGGGCTCGGTGAACTGGGCCCGGAAGACCTCGAGGATGCTGGTCGCGCTCGTCGCGAGGCTCGCGTCGTAGACGGTCGAGAGCGTCTCGAGCAGCACGAGGCGCTCCTCGAGATCGCGCGTGACGTTGCGCTCCATCGCGCCGCTCGTGTAGCGCGCCGCGAAGATCGTGAACGAGCCGAGGACGATCGAGTAGGCCAGCATCGAAGCGACGAGAATCTTCCTGCTCAGCGACCACGCCGACATGCTCAACTCCAGGCTCCCTTGACGACCGGCGCACGCGCCGGGCCCCCGCCGATCGGAACGATACGCGCTCGGCAGGTCCGGGGGGCCCCGATGGGGTGGATGCGACAACCTGCCGCACGCGTACTGTCAGTGACCACGGGTCACCGGGGGTGCTGCGCAGTTGGGGGGTCTAGCCGCTCGCGAGCACGTCCGCGAGGGACCGCGCCGCGAGCGACGGGCTCGCCGCCGGTTCCTCGCGCGCGGCGCCGCCAGCGAGCAGGCCGGCGAGGTGCTCGGCCGTCCGCGGGTTCCGCCACCAGTCCTCGTCGAACCGCTCGACGAGCGATCGGCGCAGCGCCTCGCCCTG
>JBAVTL010000130.1:0-3224 GCA_049696175.1 Anaeromyxobacteraceae bacterium | reverse complement strand
ACGAGTGCGTCCTTGGCCAACGCCGGTGCGCTGACCAACGCCCCGCCGCCACCGCCGCGTGAACGCGACCACCCCCTCCGACGACTCAGAGGCGTCACGCCACCCGCGCGCGCTCCGCGTCGCTCCCCCTGATGAGCAGCATTTCACTCGGCGACCTTCGGCCGCGGGGATACGCACCGCGCGACGGCACCCTGCCGCGCCGCGCGAACCTCCCGTTCCCTCACTCGAAGTCCTGCGAGGGAAAGGGCCAGGGTGAGGGAGAAGCCAATGATCCGGTCACGGCTCCGAGGGCCGGTTCTGCTCCCGCAGCTCAGACACGGCGTAGATGCCGTGGACCCAGAGCACGCCCTGCGCGAAGCCGAGGTGGCGCATCGCCCGCTCGCGGTCGCCGGCCTTGAGCAGCGCCTGGATGTCCGTGCAGAGCCACGCGACGTGCTCGAGCTGCCGGCTCCTCGGGAAGCTCGCGGTCGTGCGGTCGAAGTCGATCGGGTGCGGCTCGTACCCTTCGCGGGAGAGCTTCTCCAGGTACGTCTTCGCCACCTGCGCAACCTGCTCGTCGGTCATGGGGCCTGATCCTCCGTACGGCGGGAGCGTCCCAGCGCTCTCCGCGTCAGCGCCCACGCCACGAGGGCGCAGGCGGAGATCACCGTCAGCCATGGCAGCACGCTGACCGCGCCATGGAAGGCGTACCAGAGCATGTACCCGGCGAGGCCGACGTAGACGAGGGCCGAAGCGACGCTGACCCCGGAGGGGCGCGCCCGCTCACCGGGCCGGAACCAGGCGCGCACCAGCCCGAGCACGGTGAGCGCGGAGAAGAGCGTGAGGATCGCGCCCACCTTCGACAGCAGGTCGTCGAGCCGCTCCTCGCCGAAGGCGAAGACGAAGAGGAGCGAGAGGCCGCTCTGCACGAGGATGGACGCGACCGGCGGGCGACCGGGCTCGCCAGCGAGGACCCGCGGGACGAAGCCGTCGCGGGCCATCGCCTGGAAGACGCGCGGGCCGACGAAGATCATGGCGCTCATCGCCGAGACGAAGACCACCACCGTGACCGCGGACATGACCGAGGCCCAGCCCGGCCCGCGCAGGGCCTCGACCACCGCGTGGCCGAGGGTGACGCGCGCGCTCTTGTACTGGAAGACCACCGACGCCTGCTCGGGGGTCAGGTTCGCGACGAAGATCCAGTTCACGACGAGGTAGAGCACCGCGACGAGCGCAGTGCCGATCATCATCGCCCGCGGCACCGTCCGCTCCGGCTCGCGGAACTCCTCGGACGCGTAGACCGCTGCGTTCCAGCCGGAGAACGCGAAGGCGATGAAGAAGAGCGACTGGACGAAGGGGATCGTGGGGAAGCCGGGGGCGTCGTGCGGCGGACGCCACGTCGGCCACGCGCTGGCGCCGTACCGGAACCCGACGAAGACGAAGCCGGCGAGGAGCACGACCTTCGCGACGATGAGCAGGTTCTGCGTCCTGGCGCTCGTCTTGAGCCCGGACACGTGCAGCGCGGTGAGGACCACCACGAGGCCGGCGCCCGTCCACTGCGGGTCGAGCCAGGGGACGATCGTCCTGGCGAAGCCACCGGCGGCGAGGGCATCGGCCGCGACCGGCGCCGAGAAGCCGACCAGGAGCGAGGCCCACCCGGAGAGGTAGCCGAGGGCCGGATGCAGGAGGACGGAGAGGTAGCGGTACTCCCCCCCCGAACGTGGGACCAGCCGCGCGATCTCCGCGTAGGCGCGGGCGCCGGCGAGGGCGAGGACGGCGCCGACGACCCACGCGGCGAGGATGGGGCCGGGGGCCATGTCCTGGGCCATGAAGCCCGCGGAGAGGAAGACGCCCGCCCCGATCATGTTGGCGGCGACGAGTCCGATCCCGGAGCGAACCCCGAGCTTCTTGCTGGCTGGCGGCGGCACGGCGGCATGGTACATGGCTTCCATGTCGACTTCCTTCATTCGCGTGGCGTCGCTGGCGGCCGCGGTCGTCCTCCTCCCCTCCGCAGCCTGCGGCCAGTCCGAGCCCGTCCGGGCGACTGCGCCGGCGGCGTCCACCGCCCCTGCCGCCGCCGACGCGCCGATCGACTTCTCGGAGGAGGCGAAGGCCCTCTACCGCCTCGTCGCGTGCGAGGGCGGCGCCCCGCCGGCCGGGCTGGACGCGAAGATCGTCGCGGCCTACTGCGCGCGCCAGGTGAAGGCGATCGAGGCGGCCCGCAAGCACGCCGCGGTGGCGGGCGCGTTCACCGCGAAGCTGCGGCCGGCCAGCCTGCCTGCCACGGTCGTCTACCCGTTCGGCGGCGGTGACCTCATCAACGCGCTCACCGTCTACCCGGACGCGCGAGACGTGACGACGCTCTCGCTCGAGCACGCTGGCGACCCGCGCAGGCTCCCCGACCTCGCCAACGCGAAGAGGCTCGCCGAGAGCCTGGACCTCATCCGCGCCACCGCCTCGGGCCTGCTGAACGCCAACGACTCAAAGACCGAGAACCTCATGAAGGGGCAGCGCGGCGACATCCCGGGCCAGCTCGCCTTCTTCATGCTCGGCCTCGCAGCCCACGGCTACGAGCCGGTGCAGCTCCGCTACTTCTGGATCAACGCCGACGGCACGCTCCACTACGTCACGCAGGCGGACATCGCGACGGTGGAGAAGGAGAACGCGAAGCTCCTCCGCGCGGCGTGGACCGCCCCCGACTTCTCGCGCGCCTTCTCGAACTCGGAGATCGTCTTCGTCAAGAAGGGTGGCGACCCGGCCACCGACCGCCGCGTCCACCGCCACATCGCGTTCGATCTCTCTGACGCCGGCCTGAAGAGGAACCCCGGCCTCCTCGCCTACCTCCAGGCGAAGGGACCGGTCGCGGCGATGACGAAGGCCGCGAGCTACCTCCTTTGGAACGATGCGTTCAGCGCCATTCGCGGGTATCTGCTCGCGAACATGGTCTTCATGGTCTCCGACTCGACCGGTGTCCCGCCGCGGCTCGCGAAGGCTGCCGGCTTCACGCAGGAGACCTGGGGGAGCTTCTCCGGGTCCTTCCTCCCGGCGAGCGAGCGGATCAACGAGGACTTCCGGCAGCTCTGGAGCCAGTTCCCGAAGAACCAGCTCAGGTTCCGGTTCGGCTACCTCGACTCGTCCGACCACTACCACCTGCTCGTCACGCGCAAGGCCGCGGCCCATGCGCCGGAGGCTCCCGCGCGGCCGTGACGCGCACCTTGGCGAGGAGCCCGTCCCGAGGGCTCGCC
>JBAVTL010000129.1:0-2817 GCA_049696175.1 Anaeromyxobacteraceae bacterium | reverse complement strand
ACGTCGCGGCGCGCGAAGGCGGGGCGCTCGACGGGCGGAGGCGGAGGCAGGCTCCAGGCGCGCTTCGCCGCGAGGTGCTCCTCCGCGCGGGAGACGAGCGCGATCATCCGGTCGTAGGACTCGCGCGCCGTCTCGCCAAACGAGAAGATCCCGTGGTTCATCAGGACCATACCGACGGTCTGCGGGCTCTCCCCCGCCGAGTAGCGCTCGGCGCACGCGCGCGCCAGGTCGAACCCCGGCATCACGTACGGGATCACCACCAGTGAATCGCCGAAGACCTCCCGGATCCGCTCCGCGCCGCCCGGCGAGTTGGTGAGGGTGACGATGGCGTCGGCGTGCGTGTGGTCCACGAACTTGAACGGCAGGAGCGCGTGGAGGATCGCCTCGACGGAGGGGGTCGGCGCGCTCGCCCGCGTCATGTGCGTGCGGAGCTCGTTGACCATCTGCGGGTCCGAGAGCGCCGGGAGCTTCGCCAGCGCGAGCAGGTGGTCCATCCGGACCGGCGCGAAGCCGGACTCGTCGATCCTCGCGAGGTCGCCGCCGCTCCCCTTCACGTAGAGGATCGTCTCCTCGCGCCCGACGAGGTTCCGCTCCGTGATCTTCACGGAGGTGTTCCCGCCGCCGTGGAGGACGAGCGCTGGCTCCCGCCCGAGCAGCCGCGACGTGTAGATGCGCAGCCCGAGGTCGCCGGTGAACTGCGCGGCCTCCGCGTCGCTCCAGAGGTTCTTCATTTGGTGCGCTCCAAGGGTGAAGTTGGGCGCACAGTCTACGCGGAGGGCCATGCCGCGGGGAACGTCCCCGTGGCGACGTCCGTCATGGCGTGCCAGCGCCTGACCACCGCCCCTCGTGCGCCCAGGCGCTCACCGGCTCACGCCCCGACGG
This sequence comes from Anaeromyxobacteraceae bacterium, assembly GCA_049696175.1. Taxonomy (GTDB): domain Bacteria; phylum Myxococcota; class Myxococcia; order Myxococcales; family Anaeromyxobacteraceae; genus DATIVK01. The sequence continues at coordinate 1,935 of JBAVTL010000129.1, read as the reverse complement.
CTCCTCTCGCGCGCGGTTCCGCTCCGAGAGGTCCTCCACGCTGCCCGGGTGGCCGACGGCGATCATCAGCTGCGGCTCCATCCCTGGGACGAGCCCGGCGGCGAGCCGGACGCGCTCCCTGTCGAAGCCGCCCATCGGGTGGACGACGAGCCCGGCCAGCGTCCCCTGGAGCGCGAAGGCCATGAACGCGGCCCCGCACTCGAGGGGGGCGGACGGCGCCGGGCGTCCGGAGGATCGGATCATCTGGGCCGACAGCAGCGCCAGCGCCCCGGCGCGCTTGCACCACTCCTGGTTGCCGGGCTCGAGGCAGTCGAAGAGCGCCTCGAAGCCCGGCGTCTCCCGGACCGCATAGACGAAGCGCCAGGGCTGCGCGTTTCCACCCGAGGGGGCCCAGCGCGCGGCCTCGAGGAGCGAGAGGAGCGCGTCCCGCGAGATCGGCGCGCCGGACATGGCGCGGGGAGACCAGCGGCGAGGGAAGAGCGGATCTACCTGGTGCTCGGGGAGGCGGACCATCCCGGGAGTCTATGGCGTTCTCCTCCAGCTAGGCGATCTTCAGCACGATCTTCCCGAAGTGGCGGTCCTCCTCCATCATCCGGTGGGCCTCCACGACCTGCTCGAGCGGGAAGACCTTCTCGACGATCGGGACGATGTACCGGTCGGCGAACTTCGGCAGCGCCGTCCGCGTGAACTCGGCCACGATCCCGGCCTTGTCCTTCACCGGCCGCGAGCGGAGCACCGAGCCGACGATCTGCTGCCGCTTCACCATCATCAGCCCCAGGTTCAGCTCCGCCTTGATGCCGGAGACGACGCCGATGACGACGAGCCGCCCCGCGTAGCCGAGCGAATTCATGTTGGGGCCGAGGTACTTCGCGCCGATGTGGTCGAGGATGACGTCGGCCCCCTTCTTGGCGGTGAACTCCTTCACGAGGCCCGAGAAGTCTGGGGTCGTCGTGTAGTCGATGACGAGGTCGGCGCCGAGCTGCTTCACCCGATCCGCCTTGGCCGGGCTGGCCGTGACGATGAGCTTCGCCCTGGGCGCGAGCGCCTTGCAGAGCTGGATCGCCGCGGTGTTGACGCCGCCGCCGCCGCCGTGGAGGAGCGCGGTCTCGCCGTCCTTCAGCCCGCCGATCATGAAGACGTTCAGGAACGCGGTGATCGAGGACTCGCAGACGCAGGCGGCCTCCTCGTAGGACATCGAGGCGGGGATCGCCATCAGGTGGCTCGCGTACGCGACGGCGTACTCCGCGTAGGCGCCGCCGCCGACGAGCGAGAGGACGCGGTCGCCCACCTTCCAGCCGGTGACGCCCGCTCCGAGCTCCTCGATCGTGCCCGACACCTCCAGCCCCAGGATCTCCGAGTCGCCCGGGGGCGGCGGGTAGTTCCCCTGGCGCTGCACGAGGTCGGGCCGGTTGACGGAGGTGGCGACCACCTTCACCAGCACCTGCCCCTCCGCTGGCTGCGGGCGAGCCACCTCGCCGATCTTGAGGACGTCGACGCCACCGAAGCCGCTCAGCAGGACTGCCTTCATGGGATGCTCCCGGGTGCAGGGTTGGATTGGAGGTCGGCGAGGATCCAGACGCGGTGCGTGACGAGCTCGAAGTCCCGTCGTCCGCCGGCCAGCGCCGCGAAGTGGGCCGCGACGATCTCCTTCGCGCGCGCGACGAAGGCGGGGGAGAGCGGCGCGGGGTGGTGGGCCGGCCCGAAGTAGCCCGCCGACGCGGCCGACTCGAAGACCGTCATGATCCCCGCGGCGTCGGTCCGGAGGACCTGCGGCTCGATCGCCGCGTGGCGCACCCGGAAGCCGGCCCGCTCGACCAGCTCGCCGTACGCCTCCGCCGTCCCGAGGAAGATCCACGGGGAGCGCCACCCGCCGAAGGCCGCGGCGGTGTCCGGGTGGCGGGCCACCTCGGCCATCGCGTCCACGAAGGCCGGGAC
>JBAVTL010000128.1:0-3514 GCA_049696175.1 Anaeromyxobacteraceae bacterium | reverse complement strand
GCGCCGGAGGTGAGGGCGCGGGGAGCGGCGGTGGCGCAGCTACGGGAGCCGGCGTCGGGGCGACGAACGCCCTCGGCGGAGACGGCGGCGCGGCCGCCAGCGGGACGCCGAGCGCGTCGTCCAACTCCCGCTCGAAGGCGTCGAGCCGCTCCAACGGGACGAGGCCGTCCGGCCCGAGGGGGAGCACCCACGCGCGCGCTGGGCGGGGACCGCTCGTGAAGAGCGCGAGCGAGAGCACGCGTCCGCGAGGCTCGCGCCAGAGGGACGAGACGAGGGACGCATCAGCCCCGGCGCGCCGGGCGCGCGCGAGGTCGGGTCGCCTGCCATCGAGGACTCCAACCAGGCAGCGCCGCGACGTGCAGAGCGCGCGGGCGAGCTGTGCACCGACCTGACCGCTCGCGTCGTTCTTCACGGGCGCGATGGCGATGACGATGCGCGGCATCGAGGCCGCGGGCGCGGCCAGGGCGAGCGACAGGAGGACCGCGATCATCCTCGCCATCGTAACCATCCGCCTCGCCGCCGGCAGGCTCACCCGGCGCCCTCCCTCTCGCACGGACGCCCCACCCCGTCGGAACGGGGCAGGGCGTCCGGCCGAGCGGAAGGGCTCGGAATGATGGGACGTGCCTAGGGAGCAGCCGAGATGGCCGCGACCTGCGCGGGCGTCAGGAAGCTCAGGAACCCCATGCCGCCACGGTTCGTGTCGATGGCGCCCTGGATGGCCGTCGCCGTCGAGCCCTTCTTCGAGGTGCCGTGGCAGCCCGCGCAGTACTGCGTGTATAGCGCCGCGCCGTCGATGGGCGCGACGTAGGTGCAGGACTGCGACGTCACCGGCGTGCCGCCGGTGCAGCCCGTGGGCGAGGAGCTCGTCACGGTGCGGGTCTGCGTGTTGTTGGACTGGCAGCTGTTCCACGCCGAGTAGGTGAACGCGCTGCAGGTGGTCACCGGCGGGACGTAGGTGCAGGCCTGCGTGGTCACCGGCGTGCCGCCGGTGCAGCCCGTGGGCGAGGAGGCCGTCACGGTGCGGGTCTGCGTGTTGTTCGACTGGCAGGTGTTCCACGCCGAGTAGGTGAACGAGCTACAGGTCGTCACCGGCGGGACGTAGGTGCAGGACTGCGTCGTCACCGGCGCGCCGCCGGTGCAGCCCGTGGGCGAGGTGCTGATCACCGTGCGGGTCTGCGTGTTGTCGGTCTGGCACGCGCTCCAGGTCGAGTAGGTGAACCCCGTGCAGGTGCTGACGGGGGGCACGTAGGCGCAGCCCTGCGTGGTCACCGGCGAGCCGCCGGTGCAGCCCGCGGGGGACGCGCTCGCGACGGTGCGGCTCTGCGTGCCATCGGGCTGACAGCTGCCCCACGCCGAGTAGGTGAACGAGCTGCAGGTTGACGGGGCGGGCGGGGGGGTGGTCCCCGGGCCGGCGGGCATGTTGGCGGCGTCGAAGGTGCCGCTCGAGAGGTCGGACAGCGGCCCCACGAAGATGACGCCGCCGGTCGCGGCGTTGGCGACCGTAACGGTGCCCTTGACGTTGGTGACCGTGACGTCGGCGAGCAGGGCGCGGACGGCCTCCTTGTCGACCTCCGGATCGGTGATGCCGTAGAGCTGGAAGAGCGGCGCGAGGACCTCCTCCAGCTTGTCGAGCAGGTTCGCGGCCTTCACCGCGGCGGACTTCTTCATCCCCGCGTCGGCGGTCGTGAAGACGACCTCCGGGTCGCTGCCGTCGATGGCCGTGGTGTACGCCATGTCCGTGATGGGGTTGATGTCTAGGTTGGCAGCACCGTCGGTGACGGCGTAGAGCTGCGAGGTCCCTGCGTAGAGCTGCGCGGTGCCGCCCGGCGCGGTCCCGTCAACCTTGAGCATGTACGGCGGCGTGAGGCCGGTCACGTCGATGGAGAAGGATCCATCGGGGCGCGTCGCGACCTGCCGGCTCTGAACCTGGGCCGACGAGTCGTTGAGGGAGACCGTGCCCGAGACGGGCCCGTTGTTCAGGGCGACGCCCGTCACGCCCGAGCCCGAGACTGCTCCCGAGCCACAAGCGGCAAGCGCCACGCCCAGGGCGGAAGCCCCGAGCCACATCATGGTGGTGTGCTTCTTCGGCATCGTCATGCGTCCTCCTCGAACGCTGCTGGTTGGCGCTCCGTGAACGTCGGCGGGTCTTTCCGGACCCGCTTTTTCAACGCGTCCGTTGGTGTGCCGGAACGCGCAGGTTCACGAAACGCAGATCTGAACCATGAACCAATGTCACCGATTCACGGGACAGCCTGCGGCGTGAGTACGATGCCTCGACCAGGACGTCAATAGCGCAAGCTATTGATTCCATTGCCTTTGTAGCCGGGACGCCCACACAGCCATTCGGGTGAGCTGGCAGTGAAATCAGCCCTTTGGAGCCCAAACGGGCTATTACTAACGTGTCAGCATGGGTTTACTGGCACCCATCAGGGACGCTCATGGAGCGTTCGCTAGCCCCCGGGTGCGTCGCCTCCGAACAGGAAGCACGCCACGAAGCGACCCGGCTCGACCTCGCGCCAGACCGGATCCCTCGCGCGGCAGACGTCCATCACGAACGGGCAGCGGCCGGCGAACCTGCAGCCCGGCGCGAGGTTCACCGGCGACGGGACCTCTCCTCGCGGCGCGCTCGGCGCGCGGCTCCGCGCCGCCTCCGGATCGGCCACCGGGTTCGACGCGATCAGCGACTGCGTGTACGGGTGCTTCGGCCGGAAGTAGACGTCGTCCGACCGGCCCAGCTCGACGAGCTGGCCGAGGTACATCACGGCCATCCGGTCCGACACGTACCGGACCATCGAGAGATCGTGGGCGATGAAGAGGAGCGTGAGCCCCATCGACTCGCGGAGGCCGGACAGGAGATTCACCACCTGCGCCTGCACCGAGACGTCGAGCGCCGAGATGGGCTCGTCGCAGATGACCAGCTCCGGCTCGAGCGCGAGCGCCCGCGCGATCCCGATCCGCTGGCGCTGGCCGCCTGAGAACTCGTGGGGATAGCGTGACATCTGGTCGGGCGAGAGCCCCACGCGCTCGAGCCACGCGGCGACACGGTCCTGCACCTCGGCGCGCGGCCAGGTCCCGTGGATCCGCGGCCCCTCCGCCACGATCTCGCGCAGCGTCATCCGCGGGTCGAGGGAGGAGTACGGGTCCTGGAAGATCATCTGGATCTTCCGCGCCCACCGGCGGAAGTCCGCGGCGCCGTAGCGCGAAGGCAGCGGCTCGCCCCGGAACCGCACCTCGCCGGACGTCTTGTCGTGGAGCCCGGCGATGGCGCGCCCGAGCGTGGACTTCCCGCAGCCCGACTCGCCGACGAGCCCCACCACCTCGCGCTCGGCGACGTCGAGCGTGATCCCGTCCACCGCCTGCAGGACGCGTCCGTGCCCGAGCTGGAAGTGCTTCCGGAGGCCGGCGATCTGGAGGAGCGCGCTCACGGCTTCGCCCCCTCCTGCATCGGAATGCCCGTGAAGAGCGCCGCCGGACGGCGCCCCGCCGCCCCGGCGTGGTGCAGCCAGCACCGCGC
>JBAVTL010000127.1:0-2828 GCA_049696175.1 Anaeromyxobacteraceae bacterium | reverse complement strand
CGGCGATCCCGATCCTCGGCGAGCGGCTGTCGTCGCGCGAGCTGGCCGCGGGCGCGGCCATGGCGGCCGGCGTCGGGGTGATGCTCCGCGCCCGGCACGGCCACGAGCACGTCCACGCGCCGCTCATGCACGAGCACCTGCACGTCCACGACGAGCACCACCAGCACGCGCACGAGGGACCGGTGACGGAGCCCCACTCACACCAGCACGTCCACGAGCCGCTGGCCCACGATCACCCGCACACGCCCGACGCGCACCACCGGCACGCGCACTGATCACGCGCCCACGACCTCCAACCCCGACGCGCGGGCTGCACGCGCGAGCTGACGATCGTGGGTCGCCAGCACCAGCCTCGGCACCCTCGCCGCGGCCAGCTCGAGGGCGGTCGCGAGGTGTATGGCGTCCAGGGGTCCAGCAGCGCGATCACCGCCGCTTCCGGTCCTCTTCGAGCAGCCGAGTCGTCGAGCGCCCCCGGTACTCGATGGGCCGGACCACGACTCTGCCGGCCTCGGGCGCGCCGGTCTCGCGGGGAATCGCGACGGGGACCGGGTCCATCGGCTCGCCGTCACGCACGACGTAGGGCACCAGTCGGGCGACCGGCAGATCGCGGTCGGTCACCACGATCTCGGCTCCCGCGCGGACCGCCCGCATGTACTGGCCCAGGCGAGCCTTGAGCCGGGAGGAGCTGGCGCGCCGCGTCATGTCCAATAGCGTACGGAGATGGCCATGAGAGGTCAACACCGGAGCCGAGGACCGCCCCGCGCCACCGGCCCTCCGGTCTCCGGGCTCGGGTCGAGTTGTTGCATAGTGTCTCCGGATGCGCTCCGAACCTCTCACCCGCACACCGCCATCCCAGCCTGCCGCTGTGAACGGCCGTTTCCTCGCTGCCAGCGAGGCAGGCACCCCTGACTCCCTGGCGAGCCGCCTCTTCGGGGCCGTCCGGTCCGCCCGGTTCGATCGCAACGAGATCGCCGGCTCGCTCGGGGACATGGGGACCTTCCTGCCGCTGCTGGTCGGGATGTCGGTCCAGAACGGCCTCGACTTCGGAACGGCGCTCTTCTTCTCGGGGATCTTCAACCTGGCCACCGGGCTGACCTTCGGCATCCCCATGGCGGTGCAGCCGATGAAGGCGATCGCCGCGGTCGCGCTGACGCAGGGGCTCTCCCTCCCCGAGATCCTCGCCGCCGGCGCGACGGTCAGCGTCGTCGTGCTGCTGCTGGGCGTCACGGGGCTCATCGACTGGGTCAACCGGATGGTCCCGAAGAGCGTGGTCCGCGGCCTCCAGCTAGCGCTCGGGCTCTCGCTGCTGATGAAGGGGCTGCAGATGGTCGCCGGGACGCGCGCCCTCCTCGGGCCCGACAGCTACGTCACCGGGGCCGCCGCCGCCCTGGTGATCCTCGCGCTCTTCTCCTCGCGGCGGATCCCGTCGGCCCTCGCGCTGTTCGCCGTGGGGCTCGCGCTCGCGCTCTGGAAGACGCCCGGGATCGCCCAGTCACTCCACCTCGGGCTGTCGCTGCCGCGCTGGTCGCCGCCCACCTGGCCGGCCTTCATCGCGGCCTTCCCGAAGGCCGCGCTGCCGCAGATCCCGCTGACCACGCTCAACTCAGTCGTCGCCGTCTGCGCGCTCACGGTCGACCTCTTCCCGGACCGCCCGGCGTCGCCCAGGAAGGTGGCCGTCTCGGTCGGGCTGATGAACCTCGTCGGCGCGTGGTTCGGCGCGATGCCGATGTGCCACGGCGCCGGTGGCCTCGCCGGCCAGTACCGGTTCGGCGCCCGCACCAACGGCTCCATCCTCTTCCTCGGCGCGGCCAAGCTGGCCGTCGCCGTCCTCTTCGGCGCCTCGCTCATGGCGCTGTGCCGCGCGTTCCCGGCCAGCGTGCTCGGCGCGATGCTCGGCTTCAGCGGCATCGAGCTTGCGCTCGTGACGCGGGATCAGACCGATCGCACCTCCTCGTTCGTCATGCTGGTCACGGCGGGCGCCTGCCTCGGGCTGAACGACATCGCCCTCGGCTTCGGCCTCGGTCTCTGCCTCGCGCTGCTCCTCCGCCTGAAGGACTTCAGCGTCGACGACAAGGCCGCGCGGCGCTCGTGAAGGCGCCGGCGGTGAGGCTCGTCGGGAGGTGACGTCCGGGGCGCGTCACTCGCGCACGTCGCCGAGCCCGTCCACGTCGTCGAGCTCCCGCTTCAGGAAGACCGCGTGGTTGTGCACCACGTCGCGCGCGCCGTACACGAGGGTCACCTCGCCGTGGGCCGCGCGCAGCATGATCTCCGCGAGCGCCTCGCGGGCGGGGCTCCTCGCCAGCTCGCGTCGGTAGCGCTCCTCGAACTCCCGGAAGCGCTCGGGCCGGTGGGCGAACCACTGGCGCAGCGCGGTGCTGGGTGCGACGTCCTTCAGCCAGAGGTCGATCCGTGCCGCTTCCCTGGTGACGCCTCGAGGCCATAGCCGGTCCACCAGGATCCGGAGGCCGTCCGCGCGGCTCGCTGGCTCGTAGGCTCGCTTCGTTCGGACCATGCGTGAGACCTAATGGTGAGGGTGGCCTCCGTCGACGTCCTGGCGTCGTGCTCCCTACGGGGAGTAAGCCGCGGCTCAGCGCGCCTCGGCCCGCCTGACGATCTCGGCGGCCGAGAGGCCGCTCCGCGCCGCCCACTCCACGTCGAGCCCCAGCCCGTGCCCCTCGCCGCGGCCGGTGAAGCGGACTGTCGCCGCGCCCTCTTCGACCTTCTCGGGGCAGGCGAGCAGCTTCAGCGGCCCGCGCAGCGCCTCGCAGGGCGCCTCGCGCCGCTCCTCGTACCGGCTCCCCGCGCCATCGACGGTCGCGGTCCAGCGC
>JBAVTL010000126.1:0-7893 GCA_049696175.1 Anaeromyxobacteraceae bacterium | reverse complement strand
GGTGGGGTCCACGCCGTGGACCCGCACGTGCGCCTCCACGAGCTGGGGGACGTCGAGCAGCGTCAGGCCGTTTCGGACGCAGAAGTCGCACGCGCCGTCGAGGGTCGACGCGAGGACGCTGGCGTTCGCGCAGAGCCCACGGATGATCCCGTCGGTCCGGAGGAGCCGGAGCTCGTTCTGGCGGATGAGCTCGCCGAGCTTCTGGGAGACGATCGGCGCCAGCCGCGCGATGGTGTCGTCGGGGGTCGTCGGGTTGAGGATGAGCAGCTCGAGGGCCGGATCCTTGCCGCGGAAGCGGTCGGCGAGCCAGTCCAGCACCTTCCCGTCGATCCCCTCGGAGCGTAGCGCGACGCCGTAGATCTTGTCCGGCAGCCCCTCCGCGGTCTTCACCGCCGTCTCGCGCACGCCGGCGTCGCCGTCGAAGGAGAGGAAGAAGAGGAGCGTGACGAGGTCCGCCGGCGCGACCGCCGGCACGAGCCCCTTCGCGCCCATCATCCGCAGCGGCGGCGGCGCCTTCTCGTCGGCGTGCTTCTGGAGCTGCCTGGGGAGCAGGTCGAGCGGGAGCGGGCAGTCGGGCATCTCAGTCTCCTGCGATCTCGGGCTTCGGCGACTCCGGCGCGGGCGTAGAGGCGCTCGGTAGCGGCGAGCCCAGCGGGAGGATGACGCCCAGGTTCAACGGGGTGCAGTTCGAGGCCGAGCCCCGGCGGCGGGTGAGCCGGCTGCGGAACCTCCCCAGCCAGAGGTTGAGGGGGTTGTCGCGCGGCAGGAAGGGCAGGACCGGGGTTCGCCTCCAGCCGAGCGCGTCGCGCGCACGCTGCAGCCCGGGATGCTGGGGCCAGAGCTCGAGCCCCCGCTGGAGCGCGCGCACCGTCCGCTCGCGCTGGTTGAGCGCGAGGTGCACGCGCGCCTGGTTCAGGACGAGCTCCGGGGAGGAGCCGGCGCCACGGAGCGCCTGGTCGCAGAGCACCACCCCGAGGTTGCTGTTCCGCGCCACGACGACCAGCGTCAGGCCATACCAGGACATGTAGCGCGGGTCCCGCGGATCCCGCCGGTGCGCCCGCTCGAAGGCGGCGTGCGCGGACACGGCGTCACCGCGGTAGAAGGCGGCCATGCCCTGCGCGAACGCGGCCTCGGCGCTCCCCTCGGGGGTGGACTTCCCTGTCATCGGGTCACGAGTTCCGCTGGTGGATGATCCGAAGCCCCTCGAGCGTCAGGTGCTCGTCCACCTCGGAGATGGCCTTGGAGACGCCGGAGAGGAGCGGCGCGAGGCCGCCGGTGGCGACGACCTTCGGCGCGAAGCCGAGCTCGTCGCTCATGCGCGCGCAGATCCCGTCCACCATGCCGACGTAGCCGTAGACGAGCCCGCTCTGGAGGGACGCGACCGTGTTCTTCCCGACGACGCTGGCGGGCCTCACGAACTCGACCCTGGGGAGCTTGGACGCGGCCCGGAAGAGCGCCTCCATCGAGATCGAGACGCCAGGGCAGATGGCGCCCCCCAGGTACTCCCCCTTCGGCGAGACCGCGTCGAAGGTCGTGGCCGTGCCGAAGTCCACGACGATCAGCCCGGTCTTCCAGCGCTCGTACGCGGCGACCGCGTTGACCACGCGGTCGGCGCCAACCTCGCGGGGGTTCTCGTAGAGGATCGGCATCCCGGTCTTCACGCCCGGCCCGATGAAGAGCGGCTTCACCTTGAAGTAGCGCTGGGACATCTGCTCCAGCGTGAAGGCGAGCGGCGGGACCACGCTGGAGATGGCGATCGACTTCACGCCCCCCACGTCCACGCCGTGCGCGGCGAAGAGCTGCCGCAGGAGGATCCCATACTCGTCGTACGTGCGGGTGTGGCTGGACTCGATCCGCCAGTGCTGGCGGAGCTTGCCCGCGTCGTAGACGCCCAGGACGGTGTTGGTGTTGCCGACGTCGATGGCTAGAAGCACGGGCGGAGGTTAGCCGCGCGCCGAGGTCCGGTCAACGCGGGCGGAGCAGCACCACGTCGCCGGTCAGGACCCGCTCGAGGCCGGCCGCGGTGCGGACGAGGAGCGCCCCGCTCGCGTCAAGCTCCTCGGCGACGCCGTCCACGTCCCGATCGCCCATCCGGACCCGGACCGGGCGCCCGAGCGTCACCGAGCGGCTCCGCCAGGCGTCGCGGATGGCGTCGAACCCCTGCTCGGCGTGGACGTCGAGCCACCGCTCCAGCGACAGCAGCAGGGCCGCCGTGAAGAGCGCACGCGGCGCCGCCTGCCCCCGTTCGAGGAGGACGCTGGTGACCTCGTCGCGCAGCTCCGCCGGGAAGTCCTCGGCGCGGGCGTTGAGGTTGACGCCCATCCCGAGCACGACCCAGTGGACGTGCTCCGGCTCCGCGGAGAGCTCGGTGAGGATGCCGGCGATCTTCTTCCCGCCGACGAGGACGTCGTTCGGCCACTTGATCCCGGCGTCCACGCCCGCCTGCCGGAGCGCGTCGCACGCGGCGAGGGCGCCGACGAGCGTCAGCTCGGGCGCGCGCGTGGGGGGCAGCTCGGGGCGCAGGATGATCGAGAGGTACAGGTTGCGCCCGGCGGGCGAGACCCAGGCGCGGCCCCGGCGCCCGCGCCCAGCGCGCTGCAGCTCTGCCACGACCACCTCGCCGTGGGCGGCGCCGTCCTCAGCCAGCGCCTTCGCCCGATCGTTGGTCGAGTCGAGCTCCTCGTAGAAGTGGATCGTCTGTCCGAGGTCGTTCGTCGAGAGGAGCGGCCGGATCTCCAGCGGCCCCAGCCGGTCCGGCACCGCCGCCAGCCGGTAGCCGCGGGCCGGGAGGGCGTCGATCCGGTACCCCTGAGATCGGAGCGCCTCCACGTGCTTCCAGACCGCCGTGCGCGAGAGGCCGAGCTTGTCGGAGATGGCCTCGCCGGAGACGAACTCGTCCCCCGCCTCGGCGAGGAAGGAGAGGATCATCTCCTCCGAGCCGGCGTTCGGGAGCTCCGTCATGCAGAGAGCTCGAAGGAGAGGTCCACGGCGCGGGCGCTGTGGGTGACCGCTCCCATCGAGACGAAGTCGACGCCGGTGGCCGCGATCCGCGGCAGCCGCTCGTGGGTCATGTTGCCGCTCGCCTCGAGCAGGACGCGCCCGGCCGCGCGCTTCACGGACGCCGCGACCGCCGCGTCGTCCATGTTGTCGAGCAGGACGATGTCGGCCCCGGCGGCGATGGCGGCGTCGAGCCCCGGGAGATCGACCACCTCGACCTCGATCTTGAGCATCGCGCCGGCGCTCCCCCGCGCCCGGCGCACGGCCTCCGCGACGCCGCCGCAGGCCGCCACGTGGTTGTCCTTGATGAGGATGCCGTCGCCGAGCGAGAAGCGGTGGTTCTTCCCGCCGCCGGCCCGGACCGCCGCCTTCTCGATCATGCGCCAGCCGGGCGTCGTCTTGCGCGTGTCGAGCAGCCGCGTCTTCCCGCCGCCGGCGGCCAGGGCGTCGACCGCGCGCCGGGTGGCCGTCGCCACACCGGAGAGCCGCTGGAGGAAGTTGAGCGCCGTCCGCTCGGCGGCGAGCAGCGCCCGCACCGGGCCGATCGCGGTGCCTACGACCTCGCCCCGGATCACGCGCGCCCCGTCCTCCCGGGTGAAGCGGCACTCCGCACCGAGCCGCTCGAAGACGCGCGTGGCGACCGCGGTCCCGGCGAGGACCAGGTCGTCCTTCGCCAGGAACGTCCCCTCCCCGGCCGCCGACGGCGAGAGGGTCGCTTCGCTCGTGACGTCGCCGAGGAGGAGGTCCTCTTCTAGCGCGAGGTCGATGAGCCGCTCTACGTTCGCCGCGAGCTGCATCGGAGCTACCGCTTCCCCTTGGGCGCCTTGCGCGCTGCGGCCTTCTTCGCGGGAGCCTTCTTCACCGGAGCCTTCCTCTTCGCGGGTGCCTTCCTGGCCGGCGCCTTCTTCGGCGTAGCCTTCTTCACCGGCGCCTTCTTGGCAGGCGCCTTCTTGGCAGGAGCCTTCTTCGCGACCGCCCTGCCCTTCGCCGTCTTCACGGCGCGCTCGAAGGTGCCCCTGGCGCGCTCGGCGAGCTCGCCCGCCGCCTTCTGTGCCCGTCTCACGGCTGGCCTGGCCTTCTCCGCCAGCTCCTCCGCGGCGACCTGCGCACGCTGCACCGCCGGCTTGGCCCGCTCCGCGAGCTCCTCCACCTTGTCTGCGGCGGCCCTCGCGAGCTCCGCCGCGCGCTCGGCGACCTGCTCCGCCTTGTCGGCCACCTTCTCGGCCACGTCGGCCACGGTCTGCGCCGCCGTCTGATCCTTCGCGTCCCTCTTCTCCATGGTCGGACTCCCTCCCGGATCCCCGGGTCCGCCTGCGAGCATCGCACGGTGCCCTTCGAGCTTTCGCTTCTTTTCGCGCAGCTCCTCCACCCGGGCGCGGTCCTTCTCGACCACCTCGGCCGGCGCCCGCTCCACGAACGACGGGTTGGAGAGCTTCTTCTCCATCAGCGCGAGATCGGCGTCGACCTTCGCGATCTCCTTGGAGATCCGGGCGTCCTCCGCGGCGAAGTCGACCACCCCGGCGAGGTGGACGCGGACCTCGAACCCGGGGCCGACGGCGACCGCGCTCTGGGGCGCAGCCGGCGTCACCGCGCCGTCGAGCACCTCGATGCTCGCGTGGGCGAGCCGGGCGATCCTGGCGGCCTCTCCGTGGACCACGCGCTGTGCCTCGGGGTCAGCCACGGCGACGACGACCGTGGGCTCGGCCTTCGGGGGCACGTTCATCTCGCCCCGCACGTTCCGGATGGCGTCGACCACGCCGATGACGGGGGCGAAGCCGCGCTCGGAGCCCTCGTCGATCGCCCCCGCCTTCGGGTACCCGGCTGAGAGGACCGAGTCGGGCCACGCGGCGCTGCCGACGCGCGCACGGAAGACGGCCCAGAGCTCCTCGGTGATGAAGGGCATGAACGGGTGCAGGAGCTTCAGCGAGGTCGCGAGCGCGTGAACCAGGACCGCCTGCGCCCCCCTTTTCTTCTGGAGGTCGTCCCCGGAGAGCGCCTCCTTCGCCAGCTCGATGTACCAGTCGCAGAGCTCGCCCCAGACGAACTGGTAGATCGTCCCGGCCGCCTCGTTGAAGTGGAAGGCCTCCAGCGCCGCGACGGTCTCGTTCACCGCGCGCTGGAGCCTCGCCAGGATCCACCGGTCGGCGGGGGTCGCCGCGAGCGCGGCCACCTCAGTGCCGTCGTCGCGGAAGCCCTCCAGGTTCATGAGCGCGAAGCGGCTCGCGTTCCAGAGCTTGTTGGCGAAGGCGCGGTAGCCCTCGATCCGCTCCTTCGCGAGCTTGATGTCGCGCCCCTGGGCCGTGAGGGCGGCCAGCGTGAAGCGGAGCGCGTCGGCGCCGTACTGCTCGGTGATGACGAGGGGGTCGATGACGTTCCCCTTCGTCTTCGACATCTTCTGCCCCTTCTCGTCCCGCACCATCGGGTGCAGGTAGACGGTGCGGAAGGGGACCTCGCCCATGAAGTGGAGGCCCATCATCATCATGCGGGCGACCCAGAAGAAGATGATGTCGTGCCCGGTCTCCATGACGGAGGTCGGGTAGAAGGTCTTGAGCGTGGCGGTCTGGTCGGGCCAGCCCATCGTCGAGAAGGGCCAGAGCGCCGACGAGAACCAGGTGTCGAGGACGTCCTCGTCCTGACGCAGCGCCGTCTTCCCGCACGTCCCGCACGCCCCCGGCGTCGTCCGCGCGACGGTCACGTGGCCGTCCTCGCAGTACCAGGCCGGGATCTGGTGGCCCCACCAGAGCTGCCGGCTGATGCACCAGTCGTGGATGTTCCGCATCCACGCCATGTAGGTGTTGGTCCACTGCTCGGGGACGAAGCGCGTCCTCCCCTGCTCCACCGCCTCGATGGCCGGCTTCGCGAGCGGCTCGATCCTCACGTACCACTGGTCGGAGAGGAGCGGCTCCAGCACCGTCTGCGACCGCTGGCAGCGGCCGAGCGGCAGGACGTGCGGCTTCGAGCCGCGATCGAGCCCCTGCTCGGCGATCAGCTCCTTCACCCGCTTGCGCGCCTCGAACCGGTCGAGCGTGGCCACCGGACCGGCCTCCAGCGTCATCCGGCCGTCGGGGCCGATGACCGTGATCATCGGGAGGCCGTGGCGCTTCCCGGTCTCGAAGTCGTTGAAGTCGTGCGCGGGGGTGACCTTGACCGCCCCCGTCCCGAACTTCGGATCGACGAGGATCCCGTCGGCGATGATCGGGAACTCGCGCTGCGTGAGCGGGTGGCGGACCTTCTTCCCGACCATCGCGCGGTACCGCTCGTCGTCGGGGTGGACCGCGACGGCCGTGTCGCCGAGCATCGTCTCCGGGCGCGTCGTCGCGACCACGATCTCGGTGATCCAGCCGGGGGAATGCTGCCCCCCCGGACCCCCCGCTCCCTCCGGGCCAGCCTCAGCCGGCTGTCCCTGCGCTCGCACCGGCTCGACTAGCGGGTAGGCGAAGGACCAGAGCTCGCCCGGGTGCGCCTCCTCGTGCTCGACCTCCAGGTCCGAGAGCGCGGTGTGACAGTCGGGGCACCAGTTGATGAGCTTCTTCTCCCGGTAGATGAGCCCTTCCTCGTGCAGCCGGACGAAGACCTCGCGCACGGCGCGGGAGAGCCCCTCGTCCATGGTGAAGCGCTCGCGCTCCCAGTCCAGCGAGGCGCCGAGCGCCTTGTGCTGCTCGCCGATCCGGCTGCCGTACTTCTCCTTCCACGCCCAGACCCGGCGGAGGAACTCCTCGCGGCCGAGATCGTGACGGCTCTTCTTCTCGGTCTTCTTGAGCTCCTTCTCCACGATCATCTGCGTGGCGATGCCGGCGTGGTCGGTGCCAGGGAGCCAGAGCGTGTTGAAGCCGCTCATCTTCTTCCACCGGATCAGGACGTCCTGCAGCGTCGCGGTCAGGGCGTGGCCGAGGTGGAGCGAGCCCGTGACGTTGGGCGGCGGGAGGACGATGGAGAAGTGTGGGCGCTCGCCGTCGGTCTCGTCGCCGTGGAAGCAACCCCGCTCAGTCCAGAAGCGGTACCACCGCGCCTCGACGTCCTTGTGCTCGTAGCCCTTCGCGAGCTCGGTGCGGCTCTCTTCGCTCATCCTGTCCCTCTGCCTTCAGCCTTGCGTGGAGAATGACGCGATGCCGCACCCGGTGGACCGGGCGCGGCATCCGTGACGTCCCTGTCGTAGACGTGTTCGGCGGCGGCGCCTGTCGCTAGCTCTGGCGCTCCCTTACGAGCCGGTCGAGGTTCTCCCGGATGATGGTCTCCGCCAGCTGCGGGACCACCTCCCAGACGATCCGCTCGATCACGTCGAGCGACGCCTTGGAGAGCGCCTCACGGAGCTGCGCCTCGCCGCCGTCGCCGGCCGCCTGGGGAGCGAACGGCGCCGGCCTGTGCCCCACCTTCTCGGGCGGAGGCACGAAGGCGTGCATCGGCGCGAGCTCGGGCTCCTCGGCCGGCTCGGGGGGCAGCTCGATCGGCGCGGGCGCCGGAGGAGGCGCGGCGGGCGGCGCCATGTCGAACGACATCTCGGGCGCCGCGGGGAAGCTCGGTTCGGCGGGCTGGCCGAGATCGCTCCAGTCCTCCTCCCCGACCTGCTCCTCGACCTCGAGGGACGGAGCGGGGGCGGGGGCGGGAGGAGCCCCCAGGCCGAACGGATCCCTGCGAGCCGACGGCGCGGGCGAGGCAGGTGGCGGAGCCTTGGCAGCAGGCGGAGGCGGTGCGTAGGCCGGCGCGGGGGTCGGCCTCGGCGCGTAAGCGGGCGCCGAAGGCTGCGGCCTCATGGCGGCGGGCGGCGGAGCGCCGAACGGCATGCCTGGGCCTTGAGGACGTGCGCCGGGAGCCATCGCGCCGGGGTGCGGAGCGGGAGCGCGCGGGGCGCCCATCGGCGCCATTCCCGGCCCTCCGAGGGGACGGGCTCCGGGAGGC
>JBAVTL010000125.1:0-1743 GCA_049696175.1 Anaeromyxobacteraceae bacterium | reverse complement strand
AGCCCACCCCACGCCATCCGCCGGACCGCGAGCCGCTCGCGCGGGACCGTGCCGGTGGTCTCGTGCGGCCCCGCGCCGAAGTAGGTGTGGCCGACGAAGAGCCCCCGCTCCTGCTCGAGCCGCTCCAGCGCCAGCCCCGACAGCGCCTCCGAGAGCGCCTCCGGCGTCGCGTAGAACATCGAGGACTGGAAGACCCATAGGCGCGGGTCCTCCGCGAACGGGTAGATCGCGGGCGCGGCGGCGTCCACCGGACCTGTCGCGAGGACGTTGGCCACCTCGACGGCGCGGAAGCCGGCGACGTCGCCCGCCGCCCAGATCCAGCGGATGCCGCCGCGGGCGAGCTCATCGCGCACGCCGAAGGGACCGGACGCACGCCAGCCCTCCGAGGAGAAGGCCTCGCAGTTGGTGTACGGCTGGTGATCGATCCAGGTCCCAGGGGACCAGCGCGCGACGGCCGCCAGCCCCTCGCGGACCTCGGCAGGTGAATCCCGCCAATCCGTGATCGAGTGGAGCGCCACCTCGGAGCCCGCGGCGGCGAGGTCGTCGGCGACGGCGATCGTCTCCTCGTCGTCGAGCCCTCCCGCTGGCGCGTGGACGAAGAAGCTCCGGGTGAGGCGGACCCCGCGCCCGAGGAAGCCGCGCCCCGGCGTGCCGGCGGCGTCCGAGGCGCCCCACAGGATCGCGCGCAGCGCCTCGGGGTCGCTCCGATCGGCGTGGTCGGTGAAGACCACCGCGCCGCGCGCGCCGTCCGGCCATCGCTCGACCACGACGGGTCGCGCCTGCCGATCCGGATCGAGGTCGTACAGCACGGCGCTGAGCCGCTCCGTCTCGCCCGCGTGGCGGGGCGCGTCGCGGTGGGCGATCTTGTGCTCGAGCGCGGCGAACTGCCCGTGCTGCGCCCGCGCGTCGAGATGCTCGGTGCAGACGGGGTAGGTCGCGAATGGCCGATCGTCGGCGTCGTCGCCGAGGAGGGTCACGTCGACACCGGCCGCGCCGTCCGGCCCACGCCGAGGGAGGATGTGCGCCCCCTCGACCCCGCGACCACCGACTACCAACACCTCCCCGGCGGCGACCAGCACCGGCGTCCCTCGCCCCACCCGGATCGGCCCGTCGAGCCCCCGGAAACGCAGCGTCCGATCGACCGCCCGAGGGGCGCCCGCCAGGTGCAGCCGCACCGCGATCCGCTCCTCGCCGATCTCGGCTCTCCACGAGAGCTCGACCGACAGCGTCCGCGCGCCGCCGCGCGCCGGGCCGACCGTCAGCCGCGCGTCGAAGGCGGGATCCGTGGCGCGCCCCGTCACTCCGCCGTCCACCCCGGTCATCCAGGCGATGGCCGGCGAGCGATCCCGCCCACCGGCGCGGACGTCGAGGATCGGGTCGGTGAGCCCGGAGGGGGACGCGGCGGCGAGCGCGACGGCGAGGAGGGTGAACACGGCGGTGGACGACGACCCGGCGCGCGCCCCGGACGACGGGCGCGGGCCGGAGCTGGCATTGGCGTTCGACCTGCGTTCGGGAGGTGGCTCAGTGCCCGGTGGACGTCTTCAGGTGCGAGGCGAGCTGGTTGAGCGACTTCGCCTCCTGCGCCACCTGGTGGGTGGACGCCACGGTGTCCTCGGTGGCGAGGTAGATCTCGTTCATCGCCTTGAGGACCTGATCGATGCCGTTCTCCTGCTGCTGCGCGACGCGGGCGATGTCGCGCGCGGCGCGGGCGGCGTCGCGCAGCGAGTTCGCGAGGTTGCGGAT
>JBAVTL010000124.1:0-2012 GCA_049696175.1 Anaeromyxobacteraceae bacterium | reverse complement strand
CTCCGCGACCGGAGGTGGAGGTGGCGGGGGCGGCGGGGGCGCGTCCTTGGAGCAAGCGGAGAACGCGACGGCGGCGAGAACTGCGACGGCGAGCTTCGTCTTCATGGGGATCCCCTCGACAGAGTGCTTCGTCAGTCCTGATCGACCTTCCAGTGCTGCCGCTCCTTCTCCCACCCCGCGGCGACGTCGGGCGGCGGCTTCGCCATCGTCGCCTCGGCGCGCGCGGTGACCGTGCCGTCCGCGAGCCGGAGCTCGGCCGCCGCCATGGCGCGCGTCCCGGCGCGGCGGAGGAGCCTGCCCACGACGGTCACCGGGGTGTCAGTCGGCGTCGGGCGCCGGAAGACCACCTCGAGCTTCGCGGTGACGAGCAGGTCGTCGAAGCCGCCCTCGATCAGGAGGCTGCGGGCCATCGCCTCGTCGAGGATGGCGGTGACGATCCCGCCGTGGACGACCCCGGGGTAGCCGTTGAAGTGCTCGGAGATGACGAGCTGGCTCCGGACCTCGCTCGTCCGCGCGTCGCTCACCCATCGGGCCTTGAGGCCGAGCGGGTTCTCGCGTCCGCACACGAAGCAGCTGCGGGAGCTGGGCTGGCGTTCTGTCATCGCGTCGTCTCCGGAGCCCGCGACGGCGGGCGGAGCCGCGAGGATAGCACCTGAAAATGCGAGAGCCCGGCCGAAGCCGGGCTCTCGGTGCACGTCAAGGCGACGCGCGGGTCCGAACTAGACCGGGCGGACGTTCGCCGCCTGCAGCCCCTTGGGGCCGCGGGTCACGTCGAACTCGACCTTCTGTCCCTCGGCGAGGGAGCGAAAGCCGTCGGCCTGGATGGCGGAGTGGTGGCAGAAGACATCCTCGCCGCCGTCCGTCTGGGTGATGAAGCCGAAGCCCTTCGCGTCGTTGAACCACTTGACCGTACCGTTAGCCATTTGCTGGTGTTCTCGTTTCTTCTCGGTGATTGACCGGCAGTGAGTGCCGGGCAGTGCTTCTTCCTTCCCAGAGCGGGAAGGTATGCGGTGGTGTAGTCGGATCCGGGTGGGAAGTCGAGCCAGCGGCCGTTCTTTCTTCACGCCGCGACCGCGCGTCATCCGTTCGGGTGTCCTCGCGCTCTACACCCCTTCCGGGCACCGCGCGTCGCCAGCCAGCCCGGCCGGGCCATACTGGCGCCCACCGAAGCCCCTTCACGAAAGGACGTCCGCATGAAACGCATCGTCACCGCCCTCCTCGTCCTCGCCTTCGCGACCGCGTCGCTCGCCGACGGCGCCGCCACGTTCAAGGCCCGGTGCGCCATCTGCCACGGCCAGGAGGGCGCGGGCGGCAAGATCGTGGCGAAGTCGATCAAGGGCACCCCGCAGCCGAAGGTGCTCGAGATGATCAAGAAGGGCGGCGGCAAGATGAAGCCGGTCGCCCTGAGCGATCCCGACGCCGCGGAGGTCGCGAAGTATCTGGCCGGGCTGAAGTAGCGGGAGCCCAGACGCTCGGGGAGGGCGGCTGGCTTGCCCTCCCCACCCTCACCGCGGCGTCAGGCCACGAGCACCGTGCCGGCGCTGCCGGGCTCGCAGACCGCGCGGAGGAGCTCCCCGGGCGCGAGCCGCCCGATGATCACCACCGAGCGCGCCCCGCCCTTCAGGACGTCGAACGACTCCTGGAGCTTCGGGATCATCCCGCCGGAGACCGTCCCGTCCGCCACCATCCGCTCCAGGTCCGCGCGCGCGATCCGCGGGATGCGGCTCCCCGGATCGTTCAGGTCGCGCAGCACGCCCGGCGCCGACGTCACGAGGACGAGCGCATCCGCCGACAGCGCGCCCGCGAGCTGGCTCGCGACGGTGTCGCCGTTGATGTTCAGCGCCTGCCCGTGCTCGTCGCAGCCGAGGCAGGCGAGGACCGGGACGTAGCCGCGCGCGTGCAGGTCACCGAGCAGCTCGAGGTTGAAGCCGGTCACGTCTCCCACGAGCCCCAGGTCCACGGGGTCGGGGCCCGCGCCCGCCATGACGCGCGGCGGCCTCCTGGTGGCGCGG
>JBAVTL010000123.1:0-1758 GCA_049696175.1 Anaeromyxobacteraceae bacterium | reverse complement strand
GGAGGAGACGACGTCGAGCCTGGAGGAGATGAGCGCGTCGATCACGCAGAACGCGGAGAACTCGCGGCAGACGGAGCAGATGGCGAACGCGGGGGCGCGGAACGCGGACGAGAGCGGGCGGGCGGTGAACGAGACGGTGGGGGCGATGAAGTCGATCGCGGACAAGATCTCGATCATCGAGGAGATCGCGTACCAGACCAACCTGTTGGCGCTGAACGCGGCGATCGAGGCGGCGCGTGCCGGAGAGCACGGGAGGGGCTTCGCGGTGGTGGCGACGGAGGTGAGGAAGCTCGCGGAGCGGGCGCAGAAGGCGGCGAAGGAGATCGGGGAGCTGGCGGGGACGAGCGTGAAGGTGGCGGAGAAGAGCGGCGAGCTGATCGCGGAGCTGGTGCCGGCGATCCGGAAGACGGCGGACCTGGTGCAGGAGGTGTCGGCGGCGTCGCAGGAGCAGAGCGCCGGGGTCCAGCAGGTGTCGAAGGCGATGTCGCAGGTGGACCAGGTGACGCAGCGGAACGCGTCTGCGGCGGAGGAGCTGTCGAGCACGGCAGAGGAGATGTCCTCGCAGGCGGAGGCGCTGCTCCAGGTGGTCGGGTTCTTCCAGGTGCGGGAGGCGGTGATGGCGTCGCGGGGCGGGCGGGCGATCCACGTCCCGAGCCTGCCGGCGCCGCACCCGGCGTACGCGCACCCTGTCCTGGAGAAGCCGGTCCTGCCGCACCCTGTCGTGAAGCCGAAGCGGAACGGCGCGCCGAAGACGGGTGGCGGCGGCTTCCAGCGGTTCTAGTGGTTCCAGTGGTCGGTCACGCCCCGCCGCTGGCGGCGACGGAGCGTGACCCCGGCGGCCATGAGGAGTGACCAACATCATGAACAACGTCGGCATCGGCGCGCGGCTCGGGGCGGTCTTCGCGGCGCTCATCGTGGTCGTGGCCCTGGTAGGCGGGTTCGGTCTCGCGCGCCTCGCCAGCCAGAAGGCGGCTATCGACAAGGTGGCAGGGCCGCGCTGGGAGGAGACCGAGCAGGGCGTCACCGGGCTGGAGCAGATCGGCAGGGAGACGGCGCTCGTCTCCGGAGTCTTCCTCTCCGCCGACGTCGAGGCCGGCGAGGCCGCGGCCCGGGGCGTCGAGGCCGCGGATCGGGAGGCCGACGCGATGGTTGACGCCCTCTACGCGCGGGTGAAGGAGCTCCAGTGCAAGCCTGGGATCGCGTCGATGGAGCAGGTCGTCGCGGCGCGCAGGGGCTTCGCCGACGCCTTCGAGAAGGCGCACGGCCTGCTCAAGGAAGGGCGGCTCGAGGAGGCCCGTGCCCTCTCCAGGGTCGAGGTCCTCCCCCGGCTCGACGCGGTCCAGAAGGCCTGGGCGGCATTCCTGGCTCACGAGGGGGTCCACGTCCGGACGGCCGCCGGCGAGGTAGAGGACGACTTCACGTCCGCGAGGACCGTCACCATCTCACTCGTCCTCCTCGCGATCGTCACGGCGTCGCTGATCGCGATCTGGATCACCCGTAGCATCACCCTGCCGGTCGCCGACGCGGTCGCGGCCGCACAGCGGATCGCGGGCGGCGACCTGCGCGAGGCGGTCCGGGTCACCTCGGGCGACGAGATCGGCGCGCTCCAGGAGGCGATGCGCGCCATGGGCGAGAAGCTGGGAGAGGTGATCGGGGAGGTGAGGGGAGGGGCGGAGGCGCTGACGGCGGCGTCTGGGCAGGTGTCGTCGACGTCGCAGAGCCTGTCGCAGGGGACGGGAGAGCAGGCTGCGAGCGTGG
>JBAVTL010000122.1:0-5134 GCA_049696175.1 Anaeromyxobacteraceae bacterium | reverse complement strand
GCCCAGCGCTTCGTGAGCTCCGCCGGAGCGCGGCGCGCTACGCACCGCCCCCTCGGCGAATTCCCGCGCGGCCACGAACATCGAGACTTCCATGGCGATCCGCGACGCACGGAGGAGCGTCCTTGGGTTCTGCGGCTCGGCCTCGACGGCGGCCCGGAGCGCCTCGACCGCGGCGTCGCGCCGGCCCGAGATGGAGGCCTTGACGGCGAGCTCCAGCGCCTCGTTCGCCCGCCCCGCGTTGGCCTTCGCGCGCGCCTCGTTGCCGAGCAGCTTCGCCTCGGCGTGGCTGGCGTCCATCCCGAGGACGGTGAAGAAGTCGTTGGCGGCGGCGGTGAAGCGCCCCTCCGCCAGCGCCGCCTTCCCGCGCTGCAGCAGCTCCGCCACCCGCTGCGCCCGCTGGAGGCTCTGCCCGACGAGCGGGTTGGACCTCGCGAGCCGCGCGCGCCGCTCCTCCGCCCGCTTCTCGTCCTCGACGCGGCGGCGCTCCGCCTTCGCCTTCTCCTCCGGCGGCGCGGACGTGGTCTGGTAGGCGGCGCGACGGGCCTCGTCGCAGAGGACGTCCTTCGCCTCGGTGAGCCTCTTGAAGATGCGCTCGAGACGGCCCCTGTAGCTGCCGAGCCGCTTTCCCGGGTACCGATCCGGGTGGAAGACCTTCACCTTCACCAGGTACGCGGCCTTCGCCGCCTCCGCGGTCGCGCCCCACTTCAGGCCGAGCGCGTCGTAGTGGGTGCCGGTCATGGCCATCGACTCCGCGTAGAGGATCTCCTTGCGCAGCCCGACGTCCAGATCGGCGTCCTCATCGAGGTCAGCCGCGTCGAACGCGAATCCCCTGAAGCGATCCTCCGCCACGCTGCCTGGCCTTCCCCCGATCACTCCCGAATCTAGTCGGGGGCATGGGAGGGGGTCAACGGCGCCGGGGTGGGAGATCACCTACCCGCGAGGAGCAGCTCCAGGAGCGCCTTCTGCCCGTGCAGGCGGTTCTCCGCCTCGTCCCACGCGGCCGACTGGGGCCCCTCCAGGACGGACTCGGAGATCTCCTCCCCGCGGTGTGCGGGGAGGCAGTGGAGCACGATCGCGTCGGGACGGGCCAGCCGCAGCAAGGCGTCGTCGACGATGAAGCCCGCGAACTTCTGCTTGCGGAGCTCCGCCTCGCCCTCCTGCCCCATCGACGCCCAGACGTCGGTGTTCAGGACGTGCGCCCCCTTCGCCGCCTCGCCCGGATCGCGCACCACGCGCGCCCGGCCGCGGCAGGCGGCCAGGAGCTTCGCGTCCGGGTCGTAGCCCTCCGGGCAGGCGAGCGTCAGCCCGAAGCCCAGGATGGCGCAGGCCTCCAGCCAGGAGTTGGCCATGTTGTTGCCGTCGCCGATCCAGGCGATCTCGAGCCCCTGCTTCACGAGGGCGTCGACGCCGAACCGCTCGCGGACGGTCAGCAGATCCGCGAGCAGCTGGCACGGGTGGCTGGAGTCGGTCAGCGCGTTGATCACCGGGATGTCGGCGTAGCGCGCGATCTCCTCGATCTTGGAGTGCTCGAAGGTCCGGACCACGAGGCAGTCCACGTAGCGGGCCAGCACGCGCGCCGTGTCCTTGATCGGCTCGCCGCGCCCGAGCTGCATGTCGCGCGGCGACAGCATCAGCGAGCCGGCGCCCAGGTGCTGCGCCGCGACCTCGAAGGAGACGCGCGTGCGCGTCGAGGCCTTCTCGAAGACGAGGGCCACCACCTTCCGCTCCAGCGGGCGGGGGCCGCCGCTCCCGAGGAGCTTCCACTCGGCGGCCCGCTCGAGCAGCTCGAGCAGCTCGTCGCGGTCGAGATCTGTGAGGCGGAGGAAGTCGCGCTGCGGCGGCACCGTTCGGGCCATGACGTTCGCTCCGAGGCTCTAGGGGTGGACGGGCGCCGCCGCGAGGGCGGCGCCGAGCCGCTCGACGGCCAGGTCGGCGTCGGCGGAGGTCAGGTTGAGAGGCGGGGCGAGCCGGAGCACCCCCTCGCCGATGGCGTTCACGAGGAGCCCGCGGTCGCGCGCCTCCTTCATCACGTCGCCGGCGCCGACGCCCTTCACGAGGACTCCCAGGAGCATGCCGCGGCCGCGGACGCCGACGACCCGGCCGTCCCCTCTCAGCTTCTCGATCCCCGCCACGAGCCGCGCCGACGTCTCGCGCGACCGCTCGAGGACTCCACCGGCGAGCTCCTTCAGCACGGCGGCGGCGACGGCGCAGCCGAGCGGGTTGCCGCCGAAGGTGCTCCCGTGGCTCCCGGACGAGAGGTGCGTGCCGACCTCCTCCGAGGCAAGGAGCGCGCCCATCGGGTAGCCGCCGGCGATCCCCTTCGCGACCGACATGAGATCCGGGGCGATGCCCTCCCACTCGTGCGCCCACAGCTTCCCGGTCCGGCCCATCCCCGTCTGGACCTCGTCCAGGCAGAGGAGGACGCCCTTCTCCTTCGTCAGCTCGCGCGCCGCACGCAGGTAGCCCTCGGGAGGCGTCACCACGCCGGACTCGCCCTGGATCGGCTCGACGACGAACGCGGCGGTCCGCTCCGTGATCGCCGCCGCCAGCGCCGCGACGTCGCCGTACGGGACGTGGCGGACGCCGGGGACCAGCGGCTCGAAGCCGTGCTGGTACTTCTCCTGTCCGCCCACCGTCACCGTGAAGAGCGTCCGGCCGTGGAAGGAGTCGGCGCAGGCGATGATCTCGTTCCGCTCGGGCTTGCCCAGATCGGCGAAGTACTTCCGGGCGAGCTTGAACATCACCTCGTTCGCCTCGGCGCCGCTGTTGCAGAAGAAGGCGCGCGAGGCGAACGGCGTCACGGCGACGAGCGCCTCGGCCAGCTCGACCTGCCGCGGGATGAAGTAGTGGTTCGACGTGTGCCAGAGCTCGCGGGCCTGCGCCTCCAGGGCGCGGACGAGCGCCGGGTGGCAGTGGCCCAGGACGTTGACCGCCACGCCACCGAGGAAGTCGAGGTACTCCTTGCCGTCCGCGTCCCAGAGCCGGGTGCCCTCGCCGCGGACGAACGCGACGGGCTGCTGCCGGTAGTTGGGGGTGAGGACCTTCTGCGCCCGCTGCGCGATCGCGTCGTTGCCGCTCATCGGTCGCTCATAGCAGCGGCGAAGCCGCGCTGTAAAGATCCTTGAGCCCCGCCGCCGCGCGGCCGGGAGGCGCCTGCGCCGCGCCCGGTCACGGCTTCGTCCCGCCGCTCTTTGCGCGAGGGTGCGCGTCGTCGTAGACGGCGGCGAGCCGCTTCCAGTCGACGTGCGTGTAGCGCTGCGTCGTCGAGAGCGACGCGTGCCCCAGCAGCTCCTGGATGCCACGCAGGTCGGCGCCGTTGGAGAGGAGGTGGGTGGCGAAGCTGTGGCGCAGCACGTGCGGGTGGACGTGGCGCGGGAGCCCCGCCTCGAGCACCCAGCGGTCGATCCGGCGCGCGATGGAGCGCGTGGTGATCCGGCCGCCGCGGTGGTTCAGGAAGAGCGCCCGCTCCGCGCCGGCGTGGGATGGACCCGCCGCGAGCACCGGGCGCCCCCCGTCGAGGTAGGCCCGCAGCGCCTCCACGGCGGGGCGGCCGAAGGGGACGATCCTCTCCTTGTTGCGCTTGCCCAGGACCCTCGCCAGCCGCTGTCCGAGATCCACGTCCGCCACGTCCAGCCCCACCAGCTCCGCGACGCGGAGGCCGCTCCCGTAGAGCAGCTCCAGGAAGGCGTGATCCCGCAGCGCGAGCGGCGCCGTCAACGCGGCGGGGGCCTCGACCAGCGCTGCCGCGTCCGCCTCCGGGAGGACCACCGGGAGCTTCTTGGGCTGCTTCGGGCTGGCGACGGCGCGGGCCGGGTTCTGGTCGGCCAGCCCCTCGCGGACCAGGAAGCGGTAGAGCGAGCGGAGCGAGGAGAGCTTCCGGGCGATGCTCGTGGCGCCGGAGTCCGCCGAGGCACGCGCCAGGAAGGCGCGGACTCCAGAGGGAGTTCCGGGCAGGACGGGCTGGCCCGCCTCGGCGAGCCACGCGGCGTACTGGCCGAGATCGCTCAGGTACGCCTTCATGGTGTGCGGCGACGCGCGGCGCTCCACCTCGAGGAAGCGCGCGAAGCGCTGGATCTCCTGCGGAAGATCGGCGAGGGGGACCGGCACCGGTCGACCGTACCGCTGGTCGGCGCGCACGGCGAGTTCCCTGTCCCCCCTGAATCAGTCCCCTTTCCCTCTAGTGCTGACCATCTAGTGCGGACCATTGATCTCATCTCTGCCGGTTGGGCGCGTCGCGGTCGACGGTGGCGGCCCCTGCGCCGCCCTTGAGTGAGGCCGCCCCGCGGTAGCCTTCCGATCGGCGGTGCGTCATTCCCCGCATCGCGAGTCTCCGTGCCGAAAGCGGCTTACGCGGGGGAGGGGCGCCGGCTCGACGCGGCGGCGGCTTCGCCGACGACGGTTTGCGGCTGCGAGGCCGGCGCCGGGGCCGGGGCCCACTCCAATCCCCGGGGGTCACGGCTGCCGGGCATCTGGCGCAGGCGGTCGGCTCGCACCACGCGTGAATCGGTCCATCAGCTCGTCGCCGTAGATGCGCCTCGCCGCGAGGAGGTTATGAGCCGCACATGCAAGCCGAGTGTTACTGACAGTGGACTCGCCGCCCAGCGCAAATGGGTGAACGTGGTCGAACTGAAGCCTGTGGGTAGAGCCGCAGAGCTCGCCGCTCTCAAGCCTGAACTGGCACCTCCCTTGGTCGCGGATCCAGACCTCCCGCCTCACCGCCGCGGGGATGTGGCGGGAGCGCGGGGCACAGGTGCTGGCGCAAGGAGCGTAGGCGGAGGGACGCGCGGCGCTTCCTCCTGCGGCCGGACCGTTTCACCCAGGTGAAGTGCTTGACCCAACGCAAGGGTGGGAGGTGGAGGCGCGGCGGGCGGGGCTCGCGGCGGAGGAGGTCGTGGAGACGGGAGGTGAGCTCGCGTGCGGTGTCCATGGAGCAACTCTCTCACGCGAACTCGCACCCTCCGTAAACGCACGTATTCAGCGTATGAGCCGCATTCCTCGCAGGGGGCATTTGCCTCCGCACGGGCGCCTTTCGCGCTGCATGAAGCGCAGCCCGCGCGGCCTGGAGCGCTCATTCGCGCGGGCACCACACGGCAAGCCGGATTCGGCCCGGAAGGTGTCAAGCGCTAGCGGCATT
>JBAVTL010000121.1:0-2362 GCA_049696175.1 Anaeromyxobacteraceae bacterium | reverse complement strand
GCGCTGGACGAGCCCTCGCGCGCGGAGCCACCGGAGGCCGCCGCTCCCGCGGGCGTCCGCGGCAGGATCGTCGAGATCGCGCGCCGCTACGTCGGCCGCCCATTCCGGGGGGACTGCTCCGGCTACGTCACGAGGGTCCTGCGCGAGGCCGAGGTCTCGCTCCCGCCGCTCCCGCCCGGCCGCTCGATGAGCGAGTCGCTGCACCTGGCCTCGCGCGAGGTGGACCGCCCCGAGCCGGGCGACCTCGTCTTCTTCCACGACACCTACGACCGGAACCGGGACGGGAAGCTCGGCGACAAGTGGACCCACGTCGCGCTGGTCGAGGCCGTGGAGGGCGACCGGATCTGGATCCTCCACCGCGGCGGCAGGCGGATCGTCCGCATCGTGATGGACCGGAGCCGGCCGGCAGACGCCGCCGCCAACGACCCCGTCCGGCCGCAGGGGCGCCGTGATCCGCGGGGGACGAAGTACCTGGCCGCGGAGCTGTTCGCGGGCTACGGGGCGGTGGTGGACTCGCGGGTGTCCGCGCGAGTGTCCGACCCCTGAGTACTCTGCAGCCCGTGTCACTCCGCCTCCTCCACACCTCCGACTGGCACCTCGGCAGGTCGCTCCATGACGAGCCGCTCCTCGAGGACCAGGCGTGGGCGCTCGAGCGGCTCTTCGCGCTCGTGAAGGACGAGCGGCCCGACGCGCTCGTCGTGGCCGGCGACCTCTACGATCGGGCCGTCCCGCCGCCCGAGGCGGTCGGGCTCCTCGACGACTTCCTCGTCCGCGCGGCCGAGCTCGGCGTCCCGGTGATCGCGATCGCCGGCAACCACGACTCGGGCGAGCGGATCGGCTTCGGCGCCCGGCTGCTCACCTCCCGCGGCGTGCACCTCCGCGGCCGCCTCGGGCAGGAGACCACCCCCATCGAGCTCCCGGGGAAGGGGTTCGTCTACGCCCTCCCCTTCGTCGAGCCGGAGGAGGTCCGGGCGCGCGAGCTGGACGACGGCCTGCGCGGGCACGCGGCCGCGACGGCCCGCGTGCTCTCCCGCGTGCGAGAGGACGCGGCGACGCGCGCGCTCCCCACCGTCCTCGTCGCCCACGCCTTCGTGCAGGGCGGCGCCGAGACGCGCGACAGCGAGCGGCCGCTCTCCGTCGGCGCGGCAGGGAGCGTGCCCACCGAGACGCTCGACGGGTTCGACTACGTCGCGCTCGGCCACCTCCACGAGCCGCAGGCGCCCGCCGAGCGGCTCCGGTACTCCGGCTCCCTGCTCAAGTACTCCTTCTCGGAGGCGGGCCACCGCAAGGGGGTGCTCCGGGTCGAGGTGGAGCGGGGGGCGGCGCGCGTCGAGGAGATCGCCCTCGGGCAGAAGCGCGACGTCGTCCGGCTCCGCGGGACGCTCGACGACCTGCTCTCCCGCCCCGAGCACGCGCCGCACGCGCGCGACCTGGTGGAGGCGACGCTGCTCGACGCGGGGTACGTCTTCGACGCGAAGCGGAAGCTGGAGCGGCGCTTCGCGCACGTCCTCTCGGTCACGCGCGAGGCGCTCGCGGCCGGCCCTGCCGGCGAGTTCGCGGCGTGCGTGGACGGCGCCGGGAACGACGAGCGGAAGCTCTTCGACGCCTTCCTCCAGAAGGTCGCCGGCGCGCCCCCGACCGGGCCCGAGCAGGCGGTCTTCGACGCGGCGCTCGAGCTGGTGCGGCGGGCGGAGGTGGAGAGGTGAGGCCGGTCTCCCTGGCCCTCGAGGCCTTCGGCCCCTTCGTCCGCCGGCAGGAGCTCGACTTCGGCGCCCTCGGCGGCGGCGAGCTCTTCCTCGTCCACGGCCCCACCGGCGCCGGCAAGACGACCATCTTCGACGCGATGGTCTTCGCCCTCTACGGCGTCGTCCCGGGCACGCGCCCGGAGGACCGGCTCCGCGCCGACCGCGCGCCGGACGACCAGCCGGCGCGGGTGGCCTTCCGCTTCCGGCTGGGACCGACGATCTACCGCGCTGAGCGCACCGCCGCGTGGGAGCGCCCCAAGAAGCGCGGCACCGGGACGACGCGCGAGGCGCAGACCGCCTCACTCGTCCGCGAGGACCCGGGGGGCACGGCGCTCCTGGCCGCGAAGCCCACCGAGGTGACCGCGGCGGTGGAGCGGCTCCTGGGGATGGCGGCGAGCCAGTTCACGCAGGTGGCGCTCCTGCCGCAGGGGGAGTTCAAGCAACTCCTCGTCGCCGACGCGCGCGATCGCGAGGCGCTCCTCCAGCGGCTCTTCGGCACCGAGTCCTGGGCCGAGCTCGAGCGGACGCTCGTGGACCGGAAGGTCGCGCTCGAGCGGAGGGCGAAGGAGCTGCGCACCCGCGCCGCCGAGGCGCTCGGGGAGCGGACGGCCGAGGCG
>JBAVTL010000120.1:0-8064 GCA_049696175.1 Anaeromyxobacteraceae bacterium | reverse complement strand
GCGCGCCACCCGGCCGCGGCGGCTGGGGTCCCGGGAGCTGGGACGATCCGGGCGGCGGCACGTGGGGCAGCGGCAGGCACGGCGCCATGGGGCTGGGCGGATGGCTCCTGGCCATGCTCCTCCGCTTCCTCTTCGGCGGCCGGCGCTGGCGCTGACCCGTTGACGAACCCCGACGCGGCCCCCGACGGGGAGTCCAGATCGGGTCCTCCCCTCCTGACCAACTCCTCGGGGTTGACCGCTCCGGTACGGTGACCCTCAGGCACGTCGCTCGGGGGACCTCGTCATGACGGAAGGTCAATCCAAGGCCATCTTCTGGGCAGGGACGCTCAGCTCCGCGGCCCTGTTCCTGGGGCTGACGTTCGACACGCAGCGCGAGTTCGACCGGCTGACGCACGCCGACAGGCTCGACGAGCAGGTGGTCGCCGGCAAGCGCGCGTTCGAGGCCCGCAACTGCAACGACTGCCACACCATCCTCGGGTTCGGCGGCTACTACGCGCCCGACCTAACGCGCGCGTTCGATCGCATCGGCGCCGACGGGATCCGGCTGCGGCTCGAGCACCCGGAGCAGGCCTTCCGCGCGTCCTACCGGAAGATGCCGCAGCAGGGGCTCGGCGCGGGGGAGATCGCCGACATCGTCCACTTCCTGCAGTGGGTGGACGGGATCGAGAACAACGACTGGCCGCCGCAGGACTCCCGGCGCACCTGGAAGCGCTCGACCGAGCGGCTGCTCGCCGGCGCGCTCCTCTCGCCGGGCGCGGCGCTCCTGAAGCAGGAGAGCTGCCTCGGCTGCCACGCGCTCGGAGACGGCGGCGAGCGGGTCGGCCCACGGCTCGAGTGGATCGGGGGGAAGCGCGACGCCGCCTGGATCGCCGAGCTGCTCCGTGACCCCGAGCGCATGCAGCCGGGCACGCCGATGCCGCCCTTCGCCCACCTCTCGGAGGGACAGCGCCGGACCATAGGCGAGACCGTGGTGAGCCTCGCCGCGCGCGGGAGGATGCCATGACGTTCCAGAGCCAGCGGATCGCCTACCCGTACTTCGTCGTCGCGCTCCTCCTGTTCGTCCTCCAGCTGGTCTTCGGGCTCTACCTCGCGTTCAACTACTTCTTCACGGTCCCGCAGGCGATCGTGGACCTCTTCCCGTTCGCGACCGCCCGGGCCATCCACACGAACCTGCTGGTGCTCTGGATCCTGCTCGGCTTCATGGGGGCCACCTTCTTCATGGTCCCCGAGGAGACCGGCCGTGAGCTCGCGTGGCCGAGGCTCGCCATCGCCCAGCTCGTCATCCTCGTCGGCACCGGCGTCGCCGCGATCGTCGGGTTCCTCTTCGGCTGGACGCAGGGGCGGCCGCTCCTGGAGATCCCGCGGCCGCTCGACCTCCTCGTCGTCGTCGCCGCGCTCATGTTCCTCGCCAACGTCGCCGCCACGATGTGGCTGGCGCGGAGGTTCACTGCGACGCAGGGGAGCCTCCTCGCGGGGCTCGTCTTCTTGGCGCTGCTCTACCTGTTCGGCATCCCCTTCTACAGGAACCTCGCCACCGACTGGTACTACTGGTGGTGGGTGATCCACCTCTGGGTCGAGGGGGCGTGGGAGCTGGTCACCGCCGCGCTCGTCGCGTTCATGTTGATCCAGCTCACCGGCGTCGAGCGCCGCGTCGTGGAGAAGTGGCTCTACGTCGAGCTGGGGCTCTTCCTCTTCACCGGCATCGCCGGGACGGGTCACCACTACTACTGGCTCGGTACGCCGAGGTACTGGCTCTGGATCGGCGGCGTCTTCTCGGCGCTCGAGCCGCTCCCGATCGTGCTCATGCTGGTCGACACCTTCCGCGCAGAGCGGGTGGGAGGGCGCAAGCTGGAGCCGAAGCTCACCTGGACCTTCATGATCGGGATGGCGGTGCTCCACCTGGTCGGCGCCGGCGTCTTCGGCCTCGCCCACACGCTGCCGCAGATCAACTACTACACGCACGGGAGCCAGGTGACCGTCTCGCACGGCCACCTCGCCTTCTACGGCGCCTACGCGCTCGTGAACCTCACCTTCTTCTACTTCGCCTTCCCGCGCCTGAAGGCACTCCCTGGCGGCCGGTTCGCGGAGCGGCGCGGCCAGTTCGGCTTCTGGACCGCGAGCCTCGCCCTCCTCGGGATGAGCCTCGCCTTCGCGGTGGCCGGCGTGCTCCAGGCCTACCTGGAGCGCGTCCGCGGCGAGCCGTACATCGTCTCCCAGGAGCCGATCCGGTTCTGGATGGCCGTCGTCTTCGCCCACGGCGTGCTGGTCCTGGTCGGCATCTCGGTCATCGCGTGGGACCTGCTGACGATGAAGCCGGCGGCGGCGAAGATCGGCTAGCGGCACGCTATCGAGAGCGCGGTCACTCCCATGGTGACGTCCCCTCTCCCTCATCGAGGGAGAGGGAAAGGGTGAGGGAGCGACCGCGGCCACGCGGGCGTCAGCTCGCCGTCCGGAGCAGGTGTAAGCGCGTCCCCCAGCTCACCCCCGCTCCAGGATCTCCACGGTCCCGTGCGTGCCGTCCACGCGCAGGAGATCGCCGTCGCGCAGCTTCGCGATCGCGCCGTCCACGTTCGACACGGACGGCAGCCCGTACTCGCGCGCGACCGTGGCCGAGTGGCTCATCACGCCGCCCAGCTCGACGACCACGCCGACCGCCCGCGCGAAGAGTGGCGTCCAGCCGGGGTCCGTGGAGTGCGCCACGAGGATCCCGCCGAGCGCCAGCTTGGCGCCGTCGTCCGCCGACCTGAGGACGCACGCGCGACCCTCCGCCATGCCGGGGCTCACGGCGGTTCCGCGCAGCAGCGTCGCGCCCCCCGCGGCGGCCGCGCCCAGCCGCCCTAGGCCAGGCACTTCCTCGCTCGTGAATCGGTTCGGCACCTCGATCCGCCGCCACGCGGCGATCCGCGCCCGCTCGCGCGCCACCGCACCCCTCGCGTCGAACGCGGGATCGCGAACCGCTCTCTCCAGCTCCTCGAGGGTCAGGTGGAAGACCTCGTCGACCGCGTCGAGCCGGCCCCGGTCGTTGAGCCGGCGCCCCAGCTCCAAGAGGGCGAGCCGCATCCGGTGGCGCTGGAGCGCCATCGCCGATCGCAGCTCCTCGCGCACGAGCATGAGCTTCCCGAGGCGCTGCACCGGGGAGCGGAGCCGCCACCGCGTGAGCGCGCCGAGCTCCGACGAGATCTCCGCCCAGGCCGCCGCGGAGTCCGCACGCCGCCGTGCGCGCCGCGCCTCTAGCGGCTCGGGATCCGTCGGCGCGAGCACCAGGGGGCGCAGCGCGACCGCGAGGAGCCGGAGGTCGTCGGCCACCCGCGGCGGCGCCCAGTCCGACTCGCCGGCACAGCGGTGGCCGTATGCGGCCAGCCAGCGCTCGAGCCGCTCCCAGAGCGAAGGCGGCAGCGCGCGGGCCCACCAGGTCCGGTCGGCATGATTCGGGCCGATCTCCTGGAGGAACTCGCGCCCGCCCTCCCAACCCCTCATGGCGCGCGCGAGCTCGACCTGCTCCTCCATCTGGCGCGTGCTCACGGAGACCGACGAGGGATCGATCAGCCGCGCGAGCAGCGCCGCGGGCGCCAGGTTGGCCTTCAGCGCCGTCGCCCCCATGGCGGCGACCTGCTGGAATCCCGACGCCACACGCATCACCATGAGCAGCGCGTCCTGCATGACCTCCACGTCCTCCCGGGTGACCTCGTCCAGGAGCTCCGCATCGGACCGGCCGGCCGCCGGCAACGTCGCGCGAGCGTGCTGATGAGCCCTCAGCTCACCGACGTGGCGCCTCGCCTTCTTCTCGGCTCCCGCGGAGAAGCGCAACATCCGGAGCAGGACGTCGAGGTGGCGGAGCACCTTCCACGGATCGGGCGCCCGATACGCGTTGCTGCCCTCGCCGGCGCCGCCCGAGAGCACCTGCGCCCAGGAACGCGGGACGCCGAGAAGGTCCCCGACGTGGAAGAAGGTCTTCTCGTTGAACACGAACCGGCCCGCGACGACCGCGGACATCGGGATCCCGGACGCCACCGGAGCGCCGAGCCGCGCGTAGAAGTCGTGCATCAACCGATCGAGAAGAAGCGCGAGCGGCTTCCTCACCGAGGCGCTGGCGATCTCGGGGATGGTGTCGCTGGCGTTGGCCCGCGTCCACGTCTCGCCATGCGGGAGCGTCTCCGCCTCCAGCGGCCGCGTCTGCGGCCGCGCCTGTAGGAAGGCCACCCTCCCCCCGCGGACGGCCCACTCCACGTCGAGCGGCCTACCACGCGCCTTCTCCAGCTCGGCGACCCCTGCCGCGATCTCCAGCGCCACCGTCTCCGGCAGCGACGGCCGCTCGCCGTCGAGCGTCGCGCGCTCGGTTCCCGAGCCCGAGGCTCGCACCGCGAAGGATTGCCGTCGCGGCCACCGCCGCGTCACCCGGAACGCGCCGCCGTCGCGGAGGAGCTCCACCTGCTCCGGCGTGGCGTCGCCGTTCACCGCGACCTCCCCGAGCCCCTCCACCGCCTCCACGAGCACGCCGTCGCCCTTCCCGAAGGCGACCCCCGCCCACTCCGCGTCCACCAGCTCCTGCACCACCACCGCGCACGGCCCAGTCGCGCCCGGCAGCCCGTGCTGCCGCCGGTACGACGCCGCCCGCTCGCTCTGCGGCGACGCCGCAACCCTCGCGATGGCTTCGCGCAGCCGCTCCGGCGGTACGCCGAGCTCGGTCTCGTGGATCCCCGCGAAGCTGCGCTCCCCTCCGTCCTCGTCCGCTGAGGAGCTGCGCACCGCCACTCTCGCGATCCCCTTCGCGGCGAGCGCCGCCGCCAGCTCGTCCAGCTCGTGCTCCTCGGTCCCCGGCAGGACGACCCACGCCGTCGGCACCGTGAGCCCCGCCCCGGCGATCTCCGCGAGCCCCATCGCCTTGCCGCCAGCCGTCTGCGGCAGCGCCGCCGCTCCGTCGATCCGCAGGACCGATCCCGATGCGCGCTCGATCCCCCCGGAGCGGATCGGCCTCACCGCTCCGCTCCGCCGCCGGCTTCGGCCCGCAGCCCCGCGGCGCAGAAGGCGACGAGCTCCTCGATCAGCAGCTCCGTCGTCGGCATCCGGTCTGGAAAGCGCTTGCGCGCCGACCCCTGGAGGGCCTCCCACTGCGCCGCGAAGACGGCGGGCATGAAGACGCACATGTAGAGGCGGACGAGGAACTGCTGCGGCTGGAGCCCGCAAGGCACTCGGCCGACCAGGCTGTCGCCGAGGCGGTGGAGCGTCGCCCGCACCGCCTCCCGCCCCATCGCGCGGATCTCCGGGTTGGGGGAGACCTGGAGCTGCGCCAGGAGCTTCCCCAGCGATCGGTTCTCCGTGACGGCACGAGCCATCGGCGCGAAGTAGGCCCGCAGGAGCTCCTCGAGCGAGGCTTCCTTTCCGCGGGCGTCCACCTCGTCTATCGCGCGGATCATGGCTCCCTCGTGCGCGGTCACGCGCGTCCGGAGCAGCTCCTCGATGAGCCCCTCCCTGCTGCCGAAGTGGTAGTGCGCGAGCGCGACGTTCACCCCCGCCTCCTTGAGGACCGAGCGAATCGAGACGGCGTCCACGCCGCGCTCAGCGAAGAGCCGCTCGGCGGCGGCGAGGATCCGGGCGCGCGTGTCCTCGGGGACCTGGCGGGGCCGGCGTGGCGTGCCGGGCCTCGGTGGCTTGCGTCGGGGCATGTTGATCATGTGATCAACTGTATTGATCACGTGATTCACGCACGTCAAGTGCACCCCGAGAGCGCCTCTCTCTACGCGGGCTTCCGCGGGCGGCGGCCCCGCCCCCGCCGCGCCGCGGGGACGGGCGGGATGGGTCGAAGACCCACCTTGATCTCCCCATCGCCCTGCGCGATGTTGCGCGCCTTCCTCTGGAGGCGCACGTGCCCGATAGCGAGCTGGAGCAGCAGGCGATCAACACCATCCGGATGCTGGCGGCCGACGCCGTGCAGCAGGCCAACAGCGGCCACCCCGGCATGCCGATGGGGACCGCCGACCTGGCGCACGTCCTCTTCACGCGCCACCTGCGCTTCAACCCCGACGAGCCGCGCTGGATCGACCGCGACCGGTTCATCCTCTCCGGCGGCCACGGGTCGATGCTCCTCTACTCGATGCTCCACCTCGCCGGGTTCGACGTCCCGCTCGACGAGCTGAAGCGCTTCCGCCAGCTCCACGCGCGCACCGCCGGCCACCCCGAGTTCGGCATGCTCCCGGGGATCGAGATCACGAGCGGTCCGCTCGGCCAGGGGTTCGCCAACGCGGTCGGCTTCGCGCTCGGGCAGGCGATGCTCTCGGCGCGGCTCGGCCCCGGGAACCCGGTCGAGAGCCACTACGTCTACGTGGAGTGCGGCGACGGCGACCTCATGGAGGGTATCTCCTACGAGGCGGCCAGCTTCGCCGGCCACCACAAGCTCGGGCGGCTCATCGCCCTCTACGACGACAACGGCATCACCATCGACGGCAAGACCGACCTCACCTTCACCGAGGAGGACGTCACCGAGCGGTTCGAGGGCCAGGGCTGGCACGTCCAGTCGGTCGACGGGCGCGACATCGAGGGCATCGACCGGGCGATCTCGGCGGCCAAGGCCGACACGGCGCGCCCCAGCCTAATCCGCGTGAAGACCACCATCGGCTTCGGCTCGCCCAACAAGGCGGGGAAGTCCTCCTGCCACGGCGCCGCGCTGGGCGAGGAGGAGCTGGCCGCGACCAAGAAGAACCTCGGCTGGCCGCTCGAGCCGCGCTTCCACGTCCCCGCGGACGTCCGCGAGTTCTGGGATGGGGTCCTCGCCGGGAAGCGTGCCGCCCACGCCAGCGCGATGGTGGCCGAGGAGAAGTGGCGCAAGGAGAACCCCGAGAAGGCGGCCCTCCTCGACGCCCACGCCGAGCGGTACGTCCCCGAGGCGATCGCGGCGCGGCTGCTCGACGGCGCCGCCGGCGCCGAGGCGACCCGCAAGCTGAACCAGGCGGCCATCCAGCGGGCCGCCCCCATCGTCCCCGCGCTCGTCAGCGGCTCCGCCGACCTCGCCGAGTCGAACCTCACCGAGATCAAGGGCGGCGGCTCGGTCGCGCCCGGGAAGTTCGCCGGCCGGAACATCCACTACGGCATCCGCGAGCACGCGATGGGGGCCATCGCCAACGGCCTCGCCTATGACGGGCTCTTCATCCCGATCAGCTCGACGTTCCTGCAGTTCGCCGACTACATGCGGCCGTCGGTCAGGCTCGCCGCCCTGTCGAAGCTCCAGTCGATCTACGTCTGGACGCACGACTCGGTCTTCCTCGGCGAGGACGGCCCCACGCACCAGCCGATCGAGCACCTGACCGCGCTGCGGGCCATCCCGAACCTCCACGTCGTCCGCCCCTTCGACGGCGACGAGTCGGCGGCGGCGCTCGCGCACGGCCTCACGCGCCGCGACGGCCCGACGGCGCTCATCCTCTCCCGCCAGAAGATCCCGGCGGTCGCGCGGACGAGCCCGTTCGACCCGGCCGACTTCCAGAAGGGCGGCTACGTCGTCCGCGAGAACGCGTCCGCGAAGGTCACGGTCCTGGCGACCGGCTCCGAGGTGGGGCTCGCCTCCCAGGCCATCGACCTGCTCGCGCAGCAGGGGGTCCAGGCGCGGCTCGTCTCCATCCCGTGCCTCCAGTGCTTCGAGGCCCAGCCGGCCGCGTACCGCGACGCCGTCCTCCCGCCGGCCCACGCCCTCTGCGCCATCGAGGCCGCACGCGGCATCGAGTGGTGGAGGTACGTCGGCCGCGACGGGCTCGTGATCGGCATCGACCGCTTCGGCGAGAGCGCCCCCGAGAAGGCGCTCGTCGAGCTCTTCGGCTTCACGCCGGCGAAGGTGACCGAGCGGATCCAGGGCTGGCTGGCCGCGCGGAGGTA
The DNA here is from genome assembly GCA_049696175.1 of Anaeromyxobacteraceae bacterium. Lineage (GTDB taxonomy): Bacteria > Myxococcota > Myxococcia > Myxococcales > Anaeromyxobacteraceae > DATIVK01. The sequence goes on along the minus strand of JBAVTL010000120.1, from coordinate 204 downwards.
GCGGCGGGCCGCCCCAGCGGCGCTCGACGCGGGGCGGTGAGCGCGGGCGGCGACCTGCTACCCTCGGGCGTGGCCTCCGCCGACCCGATCCGCATCGCCTGCCCCTCCTGCGGCCTCTCGCGCGCGTTCGAGGCGGAGCGGGGGACTGCGACGCTGCCGCACCACTGCCCGCGCTGCGGGACCGACCTCGTCGCCGAGGGACTC
>JBAVTL010000119.1:0-8621 GCA_049696175.1 Anaeromyxobacteraceae bacterium | reverse complement strand
CGTCCATCAACGGATGCAGCACTTCGAACTTCCACCGGATTTGGTCCACGTCATTCACTACACCCTGAACCAAATCGCCTCATGTCCCATTCCGCGGACTTCAGTTAAATCCGCGCGAGCCCTAAGTGCCTCGGCGGCGTCGGGGACCGCGAGCGCGCCGAGGATCCGCTCCGCGAGCGGTCGCAGCGAGTTGCGGCCAAGCCCGGCCATTCGTTCCACGAGCGTGAGCCAGGGAACGAACGGGCCCGCTCCTCGCAGCGACAACTTGGCCTCGATGCCGGCAACCGCGGCGCTCCTCACCGGAGCCACCCAGTCGTTGGCCCGAATCAAGAGGAACGCCAGGGCCAGCGGATCGTCGGATGCGACCAGGCGCCCGACCGCCGCCTCGCGGACGAAGCCGCTCGGGTGGAGGCTGGCGAGGCCCGCCGCCGAGGCGGCGCTGGGCGCGAGGGAGCGGACGCGCGCGACCGTGACGTCCGGCGCCCAGTACCACTCCTGGCGCCACTCGGAGAGGAGTCGCGCACGGAGGTCCAGCCACACGAGCGCGCCTGGGCGGCACCTCGACCTCCCACACGTTCGCGCCGGCCTCCCGCACCTGGATCTCCGTCCCCAGGAACGAGCGGAGCAGCTCGGCGTGCGTCCGGGTGTGGGTCGACGGCTTCACCGTCCGGAACCGCCCACCGCCGCGCGTGCCTGGCCGATCTCGGCGGCCGCGTTGACCGCCGTGAGGTGCTGGCGCATGAGCCCAGGCCGCTTCCGGCCCGCCCGAATATTGGCGATCCGGAAGGGCGTCCCGGTCACCAGCGAGATGGCGAGGGCCGACCGCAGCACCTGGCCGCCCCCCTCGCCTCTCGCCCCGTCGATCTCGATCATCGCCATGGCGACCTGAGCCATCCCCTCATATGAGGCCGAAGACTTCACGGATCGCAGCATGCTGACGGAGGAGTTCATCGAACTTCGCCATCAGCGGTTTGGCGCGCCCGTCGCGCATGTTGAGGAGGCAGTCGAAGTAGAACAATCCCTGGTTGAGCAGCGAATGGGCCCGTTCCTTCGAGGTGTTCGCCCTCATCCGGCGGTCTTCGCCGACGGCCTCCCCCGCCGCGCCGAGCAGCGTCAGCAGCGCGGCCGCGATGGCGCCGACCAGGAGAATGCGGTCGCGCCGGGCTGGCGTGCTGATGCGCGTGTCGGTGAGCCCCATGCCGAAGCGCAGGTTCTTGAGGTCGCGGAAGCTCTCCTCGATGGTGAACCGCCGCCCGTAGAGCTTCACGATCTCCGCGCCAGTCCTCTCCTCGTGACTCGTGGCGAGGCACCACGCTTCCTTCATCCCTTTCGCCTTCACGCAGACCACCGCCCCGATCTCTCGCCGCGTCCTCGTCACGCGCGCCTTCCTGAGGAGCAGCGGCCGCCCGCTGGCGGGCACCCACGCCTTGGCCGGCTTCGTCTCGCCATCAGCGCTCTCCACCTTCACGACCCCGCGAAAACGGACCACGAAGTCGAAGGCGAGCTGGTCCTTGAGGAGTTCGTAGAGCGCCTGGTCCCCGAAACCCCGATCGGCGAGCACCGTCACCCTGGTGCCCTTCGGGACGACCTCGGCGAAGCGCTCGAGGAGCGCGTCCTCGTGCTCGTTGCGCCATCCCTCCATCTCGGACTTCACGACGCTCTTCCAGAGCAGCGGCGTGGCGCGGCCGTGCTTGGTGATGAGGTGCAGCGCGATGGTGGACTGGTCGTCCTGGTCGAAGTCGGTCCAGTCGAGCGCCACGACGATCTCCGGCCGCCTGGCGATGACGAACGGCACCCAGTTCGCGAAGAGCTTCCAGACGTCCACGCCGGTGTTGGAGAAGAACCGGTCCACTTGCTTGATGGCGTGCTTCCCGTCGGGCTCCTTCGCGACCGCGAGGGCACGCCCCAGCGCTCCAACGGCCAGCTGCGCGCCCTGCAGGGCACCCACCGTCGCGTCGGCGAGCGAGGCCACTCGCTTCGCGTGAAGGTCGTAGTCGAAGATCGAGGAGACGAAGTCGTGCACGCGGCGGGGGCGAATGGCGTGAGTGCGCATGGCCCCCGCACCATGATCCCCACCCCGCGGATCGTCTACAACTCACCCCATCCCATGACCGTGGGAATGAGGGGATCGGTCAGATGGGGACGGACATGGACGGATTGACCATCGGCGGGGCCTTGACGCCCTCGGTCACTCGGTCCGCGGTGGGGCCGGTTGGGCTCGGTGACACCGATATAGGGTCTGCGGCGATGTTGCTGTCGCTGATTCCTGGGATGGTCACCGGGCCCTTCTTCTCGAGGGGCTTTCGTTGCGCGGAGGGCGCCCGCTGGCCGGCCTTCGCCTGACCTCCGCCCGCTTCAACTCCTCGGGGTCGGCCGAGGGAGCGGCATGGCGATCGGCAGGCCGAGCGCCCACGCGATCTTCACTACGGTCACGAAGTCGGCCCGTTCGCCGTGACGGAGGGTGGCGCGAAGCATCGCGCGCGTGCATTCCGCCCTCCTCGCGAGGTTCTCGATGCCGCTGGCACGGGCGATGTCACGCAGGGTGCCCAGGGCCATGCCGGGATCGTCGTTGGACACGGCCTCGGCCTGGGCGGCATCCCAGTACTTCCGGCGCTCCGTCTTCGTGCCGAGGTCCATTGGGACCAACTTCGTGGTGTTGGCCTTCAGAAATTCGAGTTGCGCCTTACTGGGCCGCGACCGACCTCGTCTTCGCGGGGGGATTGTCGCGTACCTGCAGCATCGGGTCAGGTGGTGGGGTCCATCCTTCGGCCCCCCCGTGGCCCCGCGCTCGTCGCAGACCCTCAAGGACTTCATCTCGGCGCGCCGGATGGCGGCCCTCATGGCCGCGGATTCCTCGCCGACGCAGAAGCGGAGCCGGCCGATCTTCGAGCTGGCCTGCACCAGCTGCCGGTTCCACCCGAGGCGGGTCAGCTCGACGATCAGCCGCTCGACCAACGGGAACCATCCGCCTGGAGGCCAGCGCATCCACCCGACCGGGTAGCGGCGCTCCGGGGCATCGGCCCACCGGAGGTCGTACTTGTCGACGAGGCGCTCGAACTCGTCGGCGGCGCGCCGCTCGTCGGGGGTGCAGAAGGTCCGGAGGTCGACCACGTTCGGCCTCAGCATCCCTTCTCCTTCCGCGCGCGAAGCTGGCGCCGCAGCCACGTCTCATTGCCCCGGCGCAGTTCTGCCGCGAGGCAGCGCTTGCAGTAGCCGGGGACCGGGATGACGGTCTTCGGGCGTAGTTCGACGGTCACCTTCCGCCCGCACTCGCAGCAGGTCCGCGCCGACTCGCGCTCGGCGGCACGGATGCGCTGGGCCATGCCGGCGGAGGGTCCTCGACGGGGCTTCCTCGGCGCGCGCCGGTCGGTGGGGACGGATGTCAGTTTCGCGCGGGCCACGGCGGGTGGCAGGAGCATAAGGGACCGACGGACACGTGCCGCCCAAGCCTGCTGGCGCCGCACCTTGCGGCTCAGAATGGGGCGTTCAAAGGGTCAGCACGAACCCCTCCGGCCCGCCGTTGACGATGACCGTGTTCCCGACCCGCGAGGCCCTCGCGCGCGGCAGGCGGCAGGTGGACGTGGCCGCAGACGACGGCCACCGGCTGGAAGGCCTCGATCCAGGCCCGGAGCTGCACGTTCCCGCGGTCGATGTCCTGCGCGTCGCGCGCGACGCGCACGCCCCAGGGCGGCAGGTGGGAGACGAAGACGGTCTTGCGCGGGTCGAGCCTGGCGACCCGGTCGGTGATGAGCTTGAGCACCGGGTCCTCGCGCTGGCCCCGCCGCCGGGGGCCGGAGAGGCTGTCATCCATCCAGCGGATGCCCCAGCCGACGAAGGTGAAGCCATCGAGCTCCACCTGCTTGCCGTCTATGTCGGTGAGCTTCCCGATGGGCAGGTACGTCGCGTAGACCTCGCCGTCGTGGTTGCCGGGGACCGCCATCACGGGCTTACCGGCCGCCGCGAGCGCCTCGTACATGTCCGCGGCGTGGGCCTCGTCGGTGGCGAGGTCGCCCGCGGAGACGAGGGCGTCCACCCCTTCCGACTGGGCGCGCTCGACCAGCCGCTTCGCTGCCACGCCGGAGCTGTGGAGGTCCGAGAAGCAGAGGAGGCGCACGGCGGCGATTATCCGGCGGGGACGGACATGCGCTGTGCTTCACGATCCCCCCTCAGCCGAACGGCCCCAGGATCTTGTCGCCGCCGCCGGTTGCGTCAGAGGTAGCACGGCGCTACCTTTGGCCTCATGGGTCAGCCCGTGAAGCTCTCCGACCACCTGATGCTCGAGGCACGCCGCGTCGCCGAGGAGTCCCAGCGCTCGCTCGCCGGCCAGATCGAGCACTGGGCACGACTCGGGCGCGCCATCGACACCCTCATGCGCCCGGTGACCGCGCTCAAGCTCAAGCGCCGCGAGCCGGCGCCGACGCCGGCCGTCTCCGCGCGCCTCAAGGACATCGACACGCCCGCAGGGCGCGCTCGCGTCGCCGCCGGGCTCGCAGCGGAGCCCTTCCCGCACTTCGAGGTCGCTCCCGGCCGGCCGGGGTTCCTCGGGAGGATCGACGAGGATGGCACGCGCACCATCGGCCGGTTCGTGAAGCGGAAGTTCGTTTCGGTGAAGGCTCGCTAGGCGCCCCCTCGTCCAGCCGCCGTGGCCTCGCTCACTGGGAAGCCGCCCTTCGATCGGCAACCGCTCCTGATCGCCGTCGCGGGGCCGAATGGGGCGGGCAAGACCACCTTCTGCCGTTACCACCTGGCGGACCTCCGGCTCCGCTACGTCAACGCGGATCTGCTCGCCCGTGAGCTCGCCCTGGGCCCGTACGAGGCGGCGGAGCTCACCACCACCCTCCGCGAGAGCCTCGTACGCGAGCGCGAGAGCTTCGTCTTCGAGACCGTCTTCTCGGACCCCGCAGGCGACAAGCTCACCTTCCTCGTCGACGCCGTCGCGCAGGGATACACGGTCGTGCTCTGCTTCGTCGGCCTGGCGGACGCCGCCCTCTCCGAGACCCGCGTCGCGATGCGGGTCCTCAAGGGAGGTCACGACGTCCCGACCCGGAAGATCAGGGAGCGCTTCCCGCGCACGCTCGCGAACCTGCGCCGGGCCATCCGCGCGCTGCCCCACGTCCTCCTCTTCGACAACAGCGACCTCTCCCGCCCGTTCCGCGCGGTCGCCACGTTCAGGGACGGGGCGCTCGTCGAGGCCGGGACTCCCGTACCCGCCTGGGCGAGGAGGCTCGTCAGGCCGACGTAGCGCGGCCTACCTCGGCATCAGTCAGGGAAGGTCAGGTACTCCGGCGGCACGTTCTCGGTGAGCCATACGCCGTTCTTGCTCCTTCGGAACGTGTGCCCGGCAGCGACCATCGCCGCAGCGTCCACCTCCAGGACGACCGGGCGACCCCGCCGTTGCCCCACCTTGCGAGCGGTCTCGCGATCCGGCGACAGGTGGACATGGGTTCGTCCGCGCGGCCGAAGGCCTTCGTGGCGGATCGCATCGAGAGACCGCGCTACGGTCCCGTGGAAGAGCGTGGGCGGTGGAACCGAAGGCGGCAGGCCCAGCTCGATTCTGACCGAGTGCCCCTGGTTGGCGCGGATCCGATCGCCGCCCAGAGCGAACCGCTGCTTGTCGTTGCTCTCAACGATCTCGAAGAGCTCGTCGCGGGTCAGCGGAACACCGTTCGCAGCGCAGCCGGACAGTAGGGCTTCGACGCCGACCCAACCGGCGGCATCCAACCTCACGCCCGCCGCCTCAGGCCGGTGTCGAAGCACCAGGCTCAGGAACTTGCTGAGGTGCGTGGCCCGTCTCGCGTCCATGAGGTCGCGGTCACTGTATCGCAGGGCGGTTCAAGACGTTCACCGTCCGCGTCGCCGGCCTCGGGTCTCCTTCGGTGGCGTCTTCGCCAGGCCCTCGATCCACGACCTCACCATCCTCCTGTGTTCCTCCGCGACTGGCAGGTCCGCGATCCGCTTCAGGAGACCGGTGCGTCGGACGATTCGGAGACGGAGGAGCGCCTGAACGAACTCCTTGTCCTTGTCGCGGAAGGCGGCGAGCTTGGACGCAGCGAGGTCGTGGGGATCGAGGCAGTGCCCTACGTAGTCGTTGGTGTTCGGGTTCTGGACCTTGACGAGGCGGCTCTCCCAGCCGCGCGGCAAGGTGGCCGTCCTGGGACCGACACCGTGCGCGTAGTACCCGAACTGCTCCTCGAAGGCCGACGCCTCTCCGATGGCCCCGTCGATCACGTCCGCCAGCTCGGGCTTGTGGAGCGGGTAGAGATCGACGTCGCGAGACCGCGTGAGGGCGGCGGGAGCGTCCGGGACGGCGCCGAGCAGCGAGGAAGTCCCCACGATGACGAGCTCGCGCTCGCCGGAGATCGCGCCGGCCGCGCGGATGACGTGTTCAAGATCCGGACGACGCACGGCGCTGCTTCCATGCGCGCAGGAACGCGGCGCGCTCCTGCGGAGTCAGGATCCCGGCGAACGGCGAGCACTGCCTGAGCGCCACGGCGCGCTGCGACCTCCCGAGCGCGATTCGGAGCGTCGCGTCGAGCCCTTCGTCGAGTGCGCGCGCCCACTCGTCGTCGTAGCTGCGAGTGCTCTCGTCGCCCCTCCGGCGCCAGCGCGTGAGCGTGGCCTTCGCCTTCGAGAGGAGCTTGGGATCGCCACGAAGCTTCTTCGCGATGAGCCTGTGCATCGCGAGCGAACGGTCGTCGATCTGCTGGTGTGTCCCGGGCATGGCGCTGATCCAAGTGTAGTGCTGGCCACCGAAACGTTCAAAGGGGGCCCGTGGCGCCTCGAGGACGTTGGGGCTCGCCGTGTCGACGGCTGCGCACTATCGCCAGCGCATCGAGGCCGGCGAAGAGTAACGGGCTTGCGCTGCCTTCGGCGACAATAGGACGCTGCTGCGATGCGAGCCCTCTGCTTCAACGACCTCCACAAGACCGTCACCGCTGCGGAGCGGCTCGCCGCGCGCGCCGTGGCGGAGGACGTGGACGTGCTCCACTAGCCGGCCGCGTCGACACGCCGCGCGTTCACGGTCAGTATTGTGGTAAGAATCGTGGGGCTGGCGCTTCGGAAAGAGTCGTCGGTGCGCGCCGCGTGTTAGGAAGAAGAATCGACGCCAAGATGAGGGGATTCGACGATGTCCATCTTCGAGACCGCGTCCAAGCGCTTCAGGCTCGTCATGGTCTGGGGCTCCGCGACGGACGTGCGCCGCGCCGTCGGCTGCAGCCGCTCGACGGCATACGAACACCTCTCGGCGAGCTGCGGGTCGCCCCGCCGGTGATCGCGGGCTCCTGAGGGTCCCGCTCGACGTCTGGGAACGCTACGCGAGCGAGGTCCTGGGATGCAGCGGCTCTTCAAGCGGGGACCCGTCTGGTACGGCTGGGTCTACGAGAACGGCCGTCGGATCACTCGCACCACCAAGTGCCGTGACAGGAACGCAGCGGAGACCGTCGCCCGGCAGTGGGAGCGCGACGCCGCCGATCCCGATCACGCGGCCGCGCGGGACGCGAAGCTGACCGACGCCCCGCAACTCCTCCTCAAGCTCGACGAGGAGGAGGTTGGCGCAGGGCGGCGGAGCCGAGACACGGTCGACTTCCACGAGGCGAAGTCGGGCCACCTGGTCCGCGTCTTCGAGACGGACGACGCGGAGCAGTACGTCCCGTTCCCCCTCGCCCGCCTCCGCCCGCACCACGTCGACGGCTACATCTCCAGGCGTCGCTCCGAGCGCGTTGCCGACACGACCATCGCGAAGGAGCTCATCGTCCTGCGGAAGTCGCTCCGGCTCGCCATCCGAGCCGGACTCTGGCGCGGCCGCGTCGACGCCTGCAAGCGAGCCGGGATCGCGCCGTGCAGCCCGAACGACCTGCGGCGCACCTTCTCCAACTGGATGGTCGAGGCGGGCGTGCACCTCCACACCATCGCGCAGATGATGGGCCACCGAGACACGCGCATGCTCGAGCGGGTCTACGGGCGGCAGCGGCCCGAGCAGGTGGCGGCCGCGCTTGCCCGCACGATGCAGCAGCTGCCTACCGCCCAGTCCGGCTCCATTCCACGCTGGGACACCGGTGTGCCAACTTCCGTGGAATCGGACGGATTCCGTGGACTCCGTGGACTCCTTGGACCGGCGGCGCCGGCCGTCTCGAACGCCCCTGCGCCCCCCAAAAACAATGAAACCCCGCGGACTTTGCAGTACGCGGGGCCTCTGATGTCGGACGAGATGTCTGTGCCTGGACCCGGAATCGAACCAGGGACACGGGGATTTTCAGTCCCCTGCTCTACCATCTGAGCTATCCAGGCGTGCTGCTCCGGCGGGGTTGCGCCGGGGTTGGGTCTTTTACGATCCCCCGGCCCGGAAGGCAACCCTCTAGCTGCGTCCCACCCGCTACGCCTTGGGGACCGCCTTCAACGAGGCCTTCCCGTCCTTCACCACCACCTTGAACTCCACCGACTTCGCCTTGAAGCGGTTGAGGATGTCGGGCACCTGCCGGTTGACGCTCTTCGAGACCGCGTCGAAGGTGAGGCGCGAGACGTCCTCGCCGCACTGCTTCTTGGCGGCGATGTACTGCGTGTAGATCTCGCGCAGCTGCCGGTCGGCCAGCGCTCCCCCCGCGGCCGCAGGTGCGGGCGTGGCC
>JBAVTL010000118.1:0-1501 GCA_049696175.1 Anaeromyxobacteraceae bacterium | reverse complement strand
GGTCGTGACCGGCGCGCCGGACGACGGCTGCGCCCGCGACCTGGCCCGCTCCATCGCCAGCTCCCCGCTGGTGAAGGCGGCCGTCTTCGGCGGCGATCCGAACTGGGGGCGCGTGCTGGCGACGGTCGGCGCCCGCGCCGGCTCACAGGGCTACGCGATCGACCCGTACAAGGCGCGCGTCGCGCTGCAGGGGGTCACCGTCTTCGAGAAGGGGGCACCCACCGACACCGACCGCGACGGCCTCAAGGGGCGGATGCGGGAGGCCCGGGTGGACGTGCTGGTCGAGCTGACCGAGGGCGCGGCGCGCGCCGTCGCGTGGGGCTGCGACCTCTCCTACGACTACGTGAAGATCAACGCCGACTACTCGTCCCTCATCATCCAGAAGCCGGACGGCGGCGTCGGCAAGGACGACAAGGTCGCCAACTACTCGCCCGCCTTCAAGCGGTCGCTCCTCGTCGAGGCGCTGAAGTACATCGCCGCGTTCTCGGGCCAGGTGGCGGTGATCAAGTACGGCGGCGCGGCGATGGTGAAGGACAGCCTGAAGGAGGCGTTCGCCGAGGACGTGACGCTCCTGAAGCGGGTCGGCCTGAAGCCGGTGGTGGTCCACGGCGGCGCGCCGGAGATCTCGAAGACGCTCGAGAAGCTCGGGGAGCGGAGCGAGTTCGTCGACGGCATGCGGATCCCGGACGCCCAGAGCCTCCCGGTCGTCGAGATGGTCCTCACCGGGAAGGTGAACCAGGAGCTCGTGGCGCTGCTCAACGCCCGCAACGCGGGGGCGGTCGGGCTCTCTGGCAAGGACGGCTCGCTCCTCAAGGCGCGCAAGGCGACGCACGAGTCCGGCCGGGACCTCGGCCGCATCGGCGAGATCGTCGAGGTGAACCGCGCCTTCCTGATGATGTTCCTCGACCAGGGCTACGTCCCGGTCATCTCGCCGATCGGCCTCGGCGAGGGGGGCGAGAGCCTCTCCATCAACGCCGACGAGGTGGCCGCCGCGGTGGCGGTCGCGCTCGGCTCCAAGAAGCTCATCTACCTCACCGACGTGCAGGGGATCCTCGCCTCGGCGCCGGAGGGCGACCTCATCCGCCAGCTCACGCGCGCGGACCTCCACCGGATGATCGAGACCGGCGCCATCACCGGCGGGATGAAGTGGAAGGCCCAGTCGATCCAGGCGGCGCTCTCCGGCGGCGTGGAGCGCGTCCACGTCCTCGACGGCCGCCAGCCCCACACCGTCATCGCCGAGCTCTTCACGGACCGCGGCGTCGGCTCCCTGGTGCAGCCGTGAACGCCGCCGACCGCCGCCGTGACGCCGTCGCGCGCATCCTCCGCAGCCGCCGCGTCCCCACGCAGGAGGAGCTGCTCTCCGCCCTCGCCTCGGAGGGCTTCACGGCCACGCAGGCCACGCTCTCCCGGGACCTGGCGCGGCTCGGCGCCCGCCGGGTCTCGCGCCGCGACGGGGCCTTCTACGAGCTCCCCGACGATCCCTCCGCCGGGCCGCTCGCGC
>JBAVTL010000117.1:0-4738 GCA_049696175.1 Anaeromyxobacteraceae bacterium | reverse complement strand
GCTCGAGAACTTCTCGCTCGTTGTCGCTCAGGACGAGCAGTGCTTTCGGACGACCAATGGCTGCCATGCACGGACGAGATCACAGCTGCCGGCGTTCTGCCAGCTATCTCAGTTCCACGGCACTAGCCCCGGCGGAGGAGGCTACCACCGGACGGACGCCAGCGCCTCGGGATCGAGCGCGACCGGGACGGTGGACGCGACGCGGTCGGCGAAGAACGTGGCCAGCGCCTCGCGCGCCACGAACGGCGCGCGGACCCGCCACTTCGGGCCGTTCATCACCACCGTGGCGACGACGACCTGGGGGTTGTCCGCCGGCGCGTAGCCGACGAACCAGGACCAGTCGCGGAGCGGGTTCCGATCGAAGAGCGAGCCGGTCTTGCCAGCCACGGCGACGCCGCGGAGCTGCGGCGGCGGGCGGCTGAAGGCGCGCCGCCCGGTCCCCTCGGTCACGGTCACGCGCATCATCTCGCCGAGCCGGGCGGCGATCTGCTCGTCCACGATCCGCGCGGGCAGGTGCGGGGTGGGCGCCGCCTCGCCCTCGACGGCCTCCAGCAGGCGGGGCGGCGAGAGGATCCCGCCGTTGGCGACGACCGACGCGAGGAGCGCGGCGTGCAGCGGCGACATGCGGACCTCGCCGAAGCCAGCGGCCGCGCTGGCCATGCCGAAGCGGTCGTCGGGGACCTCCGCGCGGGAGGGCTCCACCGCCCCCTCGAACGGGATCGACGCGTTGAAGAAGAAGCGCTCGGCCTCGGCGCGGAGCTCCGAGGGCGCGAGCGTCCGAACGGCGAGCTTGGCGAAGACCACGTTGATCGAGTGGCCGAACGCGCTCTCGAGCGTCATGCAGCGCTGGTCGCGGCGCGGGTCGTCCTCGAGCAGGCGGGAGTCGAGCCGATGCTGGCCACCGTGAAAGCAGACCGACTGCTGCGGATCGACGCCGCGCTCCAGCAGCGCCGCGGCCGTGACGATCTTGAAGACGGAGGCGGCCGGCGGCCGCGCCCGGAGCACCCCTCCGCGCAGGCGAGGATCGCTCTCGGCGTGCTCCGCCATCGCGATGATGCGCCCGGTCGCCGGCTCGAGGAGGACTGTCGCTCCCCACGGGACGGCAAATGAGGCGAGGGTCCGCTCCAGCTGCGACTGGATCCCGGGATCGAGGGTCAGGATCGCCCTGCCGCTGCCGTAAGGTGCGACGTACCTCCCGAGCGAGCGGTCGAGCCGCATCTCCGAGAGGACGGGCTCCGGTGGGAGCCGATGGGCGACGGGCAGGACCGGGAGCACCGGCGGCGCCGTGGGCGACTCCGCCTGCGCGGCTGCGCCGAGGGCCAGCGCGCCCGCGAGTGCGGCGGCGGCGGTGATCGTGCGGACTTTGGTCATCGTCGGAGGGATATCCGTGGCGCAGGATGCCCGATGGCGCGTGGGAGGTCAAAATAGGAGACCCTCCCCCGGTTGGGCCGGGAGAGGGTTCACGGATGGTCTCATGTACCCTCCCGCGACGCGGGAGGGGCCGTGACGGGCGCCGCCTCAGCGCTTCGCGCGCTTCGCGGCCGGCTTCTTCCCCGGCTTCTTCCCCGGCTTCTTCACGCCCGGCTTGCGGTCCTTCCCGCCGGAGGCCGCCTTCTCTCGCAGCGCCGCCTGGGCCGCAGCGAGCCGCGCGATCGGGATGGGTCGGCCCAGGCTCCATCGGGGGCGCGGGATATCCACCACCGGTGGGTGGCCGGGCCCAGCGTCACCCGGCCCCACGCTGTCAACTAGCCGCAACCGCGGGCCGTGCCGCATTGGCACCGCGCGTGCAAATCGGCCGCGCGGACGCCCCGGACAACGAGTCAAGGGGTCGGATCGGACCTTAAAGAGAGAGGGACACAGGCAGGGCGATCGAGTTCTAACAACCCGGATCATGCCGGGTAGTTGAGCGCCCGAAGCCTCCAGGAGTTGTGTGCAGCGGGCGGATGTGATCGAACCTTCCTGCTGGGCCCCCCCGGCAGGGAGGCTCCGATGGCGAGACAGAGCGAGGCGCAACGGGTCGAGCAGGCCAACGAGGAAGCGGCGCTGGCGTTCTTCCAGGAGGCGCTTCGAACGCTCCCTGACCCACGGCGGCGGCAAGGCGTCCGCTACCCGCTCACGTCGGTGGTGACCATCGCGTTGATGGCGATGGTTTGTGGTGCCGACAACGCAGAGGAGATGGAGCACTGGGGGGAGTTGAACGCGGAGTGGCTCGCGGGGGTCATGGAGCTACCGCATGGCACACCGAAGCAGGACGTGTTCCTCGCGGTCTTCGGCGCGCTCGATCCCGCGGCATTCCATGGCGCATTCCTGGCATGGATGGACCTTCTCCGGGCGCGCCTGCGGCAGGAGGGCAAGCACATCGCCGTCGACGGAAAGACGAGCCGGCGAAGCTTCGATCCGGCCAAGGGGCTCCCGCCAATCCACACCGTCAGTGCCTGGCTCTCGGACCAGGGACTGGTGCTTGGCCAGACCAACGTTGCCGAAAAGTCGAACGAGATCGTCGCCATCCCGGAACTCATGCGGCTGATCGACCTGCGCGGCGCCACCGTCACTATCGACGCGATGGGCTGCCAGACCGAGATCGCCAGGACCATCGTCGAGAGGCAGGGGGACTACCTGCTCGCCGTGAAGGAGAACCAGCCCGCTTTGCATGGGGAGATCGTCGAGACGTTCTCCGAGGCCGCTGACTCGCGCCACCGTACGACCGATGAGCTTCCGCGGCCGGCGGTCGAGACTTTCGAGGAGACCGACAAGGCGCACGGTCGACTCGAGCGGCGCCATGTCGAGCTGTGCCGTGATCTGGGCTGGGTGCAGACCGCCGAGCGCTGGGCTGGCATCTCCTTTGTCGCGAAGGTGACTCGGGAGCGCACCGTGCTCTCCACGGGCAAGGCCTCCATCGAGACCGCGTACTACATCGGGAGCCACCAGACGCTTGGTGCCGAGGGCGCCGCTCGCCTCATTCGGCGCCACTGGTCCATCGAGAACGGGCTCCACTGGATCCTCGACATGGCCTTCCGCGAGGATGAAGCCCGTCACCGCGCCGGCCATGCCGCCAAGAACCTCTCAACCCTCCGGCACTTCGCGATGAACTTGCTCAAGCGCTTCCCGGACCGCAAGGGCGTCGCCGGCGCCCGCAAGCGCGCAGGCTGGGACCACGACTACCTACTCCGCGTCCTCACCTGGGAGGCGGGGTAGAACTCGACCGCCCTGGGGACACAGGAATGAGATCTACTTTTGCTGTCGTTATGATGCTCGGAGTTGTGACAGCAACTCCGAGCGAAGCCCTTGAAGTCGGCGCCGCATCGCCAGTTGTCGTGAACCAGTCCGCCAAGCAAAACCTCGAACTGTCAGGGGATCTGGCGGTGTGGATGGAGGACAGGGTCTACAATGGACTCGTTCTGTACGACTTCACGACGCAGGCGGAAACGTTGCTCGGCATTCGCGGCCGATTCCCCAAGATCGACGGTACACGCATCGTGTACATGGTGGAGAATCCGAACGTCTTTGCCCCGTACGACATCCATGTATACGACGTGATAACCGGGTCGGACACGCAAGTCTCCAGCAGCGGGTGGGCCACCAGGGCCGACATCTCCGGAAGCTGGGTTGGCTACGTCGAAGGCCCAAACGGGGGGACGCTGCTTGCCAAGAACATCGATACCGGCGTCGAGATCATTCTCCCCACCGTACAAGCATACGACTTCCCCAGAATGGATGGCGAGTGGGCCGTCTATCGGGACAATCGCGCGGGCAACTACGACGTCTACGCTTACGATCTCTCCACCATGACTGAGATTCAGATAACCGGAGACCCGAGAAACGAGACCGTCACAGACGTCGCCGGCGGGAGGGTCGTATTTGAAAGGCAGCTCGATGACGGAACTGTCGACATCTATGCGCATGACCTGTCGACCGACATCACTGTTCCCGTCAGCACGAGAACTGGCGCGCTCGACGGCGCCATCGGCGGCGGGCGCATCTCTGGGAGTCTGGTGGTCTACGAAGGTAGGCGGAATAGCGGGCGCCCCGACGTGTACCTGTATGACTTGGCGACATCGAGCAGGATCCAGGTCACCGACAATGATCTGTATGAGACCTATGCCACGGTCTCTGGCTACCGCGTCATGTGGATTCAGGACGCAGCCGTCGTCGCCGCTCCAGTGCAGTAGGTCGTTGCGCCCACCCTGCCATCGCGTGCGGCGCCGAGCCCGACCGGGGCATGGAGGACCCCCCGGACGCTCGGCGCCGCACGCGCATCCGCCGGGACCTTCGCGCCACCTCTTCTCATCGGGCGCCCCGCCTCATACCCTCGCGCTCCATGGATCGCACCCAATCTGAGCGTTGGCCCTGGTGGCCGGCGCTGGTGGCCGCGCTCGGGCTGACGGTGCTCGCGTACGTCCCCGCGCTGGGCGGCGAGCTCCAGTTCGACGACGACCTGACCGTGCCGGCGGAAGCGCCCGTTTCGTGGCGCGACTTCCTTCCGGCCGGCCTGCTGGGTCGGCCGCTCACCGCCCTGACGTTCGCATTCAACCGGGCGACGACGGGGCTCGATCCCGTCCCGCTCCACGCCACGAACGTCGCCATCCACCTCGCTGCGTCGCTGGTCGCGTGGCTGCTCGCCCGCGCGACGCTCCGCGAGGCCGGGCACCCGCGCGCCGATGGGCTCGCGGTGGCCGTTGCCGGCCTCTTCGCGCTGCATCCCATGCAGGCGCAGGCGGTCGCGTACATCGTCCAGCGC
>JBAVTL010000116.1:0-6078 GCA_049696175.1 Anaeromyxobacteraceae bacterium | reverse complement strand
GGCCACGCCCGGCAGCATCCCGAGCGCAGCGGCGCGCCCCGCGGCGGCGTCCTTGTCCGCGGCGGTGATCTGCTGCAGCTTCTTCGGCTTCGGCTGCTGCAGCTCGGCCTTGCAGGAGGGAATGGTCGCTCCGGCAACGGCGAGCATCGCCACCGTCAACGTCCAGAACGTGGAACGCACGGCGCCTGTGATCCGCTTCATGGCTGCCTCCCTTGAACCCGTCTCTCCCGCGTGGGCGGCGCCTTCCCGCGGTTTCCGGGAAGGCGCGCACCCACAACCTGCGTTTTAGGGCGCAGGTGTGGTAGTGCCCCATACAAGGGCCAATGGGCTTTTTTCGGGTGCAGCGGCGTGGGCCGCGGTTCGCGCTGCGAACCCTGGCCAGCGCTCCGATCCCTACGGGGACCGGAGCGGGCCGAGGCGGGTCCTCCCTGCGAGGGAGGGAGCTACACCTTCTCCAGCCAGCCGAACTCGTCGGGGGCGTCGCCGCGCTGGATCGCGAGGATCGCCTCCTTGAGCCGCGGGCCGTAGGCGTCCTTGCCGAGCGCGGGGAGCTCGAGGGTCCCCTTCGCCGTCGCCAGCTCGCCGATCGGCGCGACGACGGCGGCCGTGCCGGTGCCGAAGACCTCCTTCAGCTGCCCCTGGGCGTGGGCCGCCGCGAGCTCGGCGAAGGGGAGCGTCCGCTCCTCCACCGGGATCGCCCACTTCCTGAGGAGCTGGAGGACGGAGTCGCGCGTCACGCCGGGGAGGATCGAGCCTTCGAGCGCCGGCGTGACCACCTTGTCACCGATGCGCGCCATGAAGTTCATCGTCCCGACCTCCTCCACGTTCTCGTGGCGGGCGCCGTCGAGCCAGAGCACCTGGTCGAAGCCGTTGTGCTTGGCCTCCTCGGCGGCGAGCAGGCTCGCCACGTAGTTGGCCGCCGCCTTCGACGCGCCGATGCCGCCGTGCGCGGCTCGCGCCTTCTGGCCCTCGACCCAGAGCCGGAGCGGCCGCTCCTCCGCCTTGAAGTAGGTGCCGACGGGCGACAGGATCACGAGCAGCAGGTACCGCCTCGACGGGCGGACGCCGAGGAAGGGCTCGGTCGCCAGCATGAAGGGGCGGACGTACATCGACGTCCCCGGCGACTTCGGCAGCCAGCCGAGGTCCACGTTCAGGAGCTGCTTGATCCCGTCGACCAGCCGCGCGGGGTCGAGCGCGGGCATGCAGAGCTTCCCAGCGCTCACGTTGAGCCGCTCGGCGTGCTTCAGCGGGCGGTAGATCCGCGGCTGGCCGTCCTTGTACGCGTAGGCCTTCATCCCCTCGAAGAGGAGCTGCCCGTAGTGCAGCGCGGAGGCTGCCGGGTCGAGCGCGATGGGGCCGTACGGCACGATCCGGTCGGAGTGCCACCCCTTCCCTTCGTCCCACTCGATCCGGAGCATGTGATCGGTGAAGACGGTGCCGAACCCCAGCTGCTCGTCTGGGACGTGGGGCTTCGGATGGGGGTTTCTGTCGACCGGGATGGCCACGGTGCTCCTCCTGTACGCGCTCGGGTTGAACTCGGGAGTGTACCAGAACGATCGCGGCGCGATCACCCGGTCGCCCCCTGCGCGCCTGCTGGACGTCGTCTATATTCCCACCCCTATGGGCCTCACCGTCGAGACGGGCACCACCCTCGAGTTCGATCGCTTCTGGCACTGGCTGAAGCGCCACATCCACTGCATCGTGCGGGTGGGGACGCCGGACGCCTTCCTCTTCGATCAGGAGGACCTCCACTGGCACCTGGACGAGGAGGAGGACCGGACTCCGGTCGTCCAGCTGATGCGCGCCAAGCAGACGATCGCGGAGGTGGTGATCGAGGCTCGCGACGTCCTCTTCGTCCAGGTGATGCCCGATCCCGACGGCGAGGCCGGCCAGCACCTGTTCGAGGTGATCGGGGGCGAGCCAGGTGCGCCGCAGGCGGTCTACCACTTCGTCCTCACCCACGGGCTCGACGAGAGCACGGCGCACAAGGTGACGCTCAAGCAGTAGCGTCCGCGCTACACTCCGGCCATGCCGCTCGTGACCGAGACCTTCCTGCACCTCGGCGCCGCGCTCGTCGCCGGCGGGGCGATCGGCGCGGAGCGGACCTACCACGGGCGCGCCGCCGGGTTCCGCACCCACGCGCTCGTCTGCGTCGCGTCCGCGATGCTGATGATCCTGCCGCGCTACCAGGACGTCTGGGTCCACGTCGCCGGCGGCGCGGATCGGCTCGACCCGACGCGCATGGCGCAGGGGATCATGACCGGCATCGGCTTCCTCGGCGCCGGCGTAATCATCCACGACGGCCTCACCGTCCGTGGCCTCACCACCGCGGCGTCGATCTGGGCGACCGCCGCGATCGGCATCCTCGCGGGCGTGGGGCTCTGGCTCCCCAGCGGCATCGCCACCGCCCTCGCCATCGGGATCCTCTCCGTCTTCCGCAAGGTCGAGGAGTGGCTCCCGTCGCAGAGGTTCGCGCGCTTCCACGTCCGCTTCGCGCGCGAGGACACCATCCCCGAGTCCGACCTGCACGCCTTCATGAAGCCGCTCGGCATCGACGTGGCGAGCCCCAGCTACGCCATCGTCAACGAGGGGCGCGACTTCCAGTTCGGCCTGACGCTCCGCACGTCCCGGCGGAACGCCTACGCCAGGCTCGCGCGGGAGCTGTCGAACGTCGAGGCGATCCTCGAGTTCAAGATCGAGCCGTACTAGTGACCCTCCGGGTCACACTGTCTCCGGCGCCGTCTCGCAGCTCGCGCCCCTGAGGGGGAAAGCCCCGACTTTGCGCGGGTTGCGGCGGCACGGTCCGTGCTTATGGCTATCTCCACGAGCGTCCCGCTCCCGGGGCGCCCATCGAACACGGAGATGCCAGACATGAAGACCCGGACCCTGCTCCTCCCCGCCGCCGCCGCCCTCGCGCTCTCGAGCGCCCCCGCCTTCGCCCAGCACATGGGGCAGGGTGGCATGCAGATGAACCACGGCGAGATGAACGCCCCCGCAGCGCCGGCGGGCGCCATCGCCGAGGGGGTAGTGAAGAACGGCGTCCGCGTCGTCGAGATGGAGGTGACCGGCGAAGGCTTCGTCCCCGCGCGCGTCAAGGTCAAGAAGGGCGAGAAGGTCCGCCTACTCATCACACGCAAGACCGACCGGACCTGCGCCACCGAGATCGTCATCAAGGACTACGGGATCAACGTGCCGCTGCCGCTGAACAAGACGGTCAAGGTCGAGCTGACGCCGAAGGCCCCCGGCGAGATCCACTACGCCTGCGCGATGAACATGATCGGCGGCGTCCTCTTCGTCCCTTAGTCCGGGAGGGCGTGACAAATCCCCCTTTTCTCACGCCCACTTGCAGGCGCTGGCCGGCGTCAGACCCGCCTGCTAGATCCCGGGATCCATGGCCGACTTCGTCCACCTGCACCTGCACACGCTCTACTCCCTCCTCGACGGCGCGATCCGGATCAAGGACCTGCTGAAGACGGTCAAGGCGAAGGGGATGACGTCGGTCGCCGTGACCGATCACGGAAACCTCCACGGCTCGGTCGACTTCTACAAGAAGGCGAAGGAGGCCGGGGTGAAGCCGATCCTCGGCATGGAGGCCTACGTCGCGGGCGAGAAGGGTCGCTTCGACCGGACCGAGCGGGTCGGCCGCCACCTCGTCCTCCTCGCGAAGAACGCGGAGGGGTGGGCCAACCTCCGGTTCCTCTCGTCCAAGGCCTTCATCGAGGGTTTCTATTACGACCCCCGCATCGACAAGCAGCTCCTCAAGGAGCACTCGAAGGGGCTCGTGGGCATGACTGCGTGCCTGGCCGGCGAGATCCCGCGCCTCGTGCGGCAGGGGGACATGGACGGCGCCCGGAAGGCGGTCCGGGAGTACAAGGAGATCTTCGAGCCCGACAGCTTCTTCGTCGAGGTCCAGTCGAACGGCATGGCGGACCAGCTGGCGGTCAACCCGAGGCTCGCGGAGCTGGCCGCGACGGAGGGCGTCCCGCTCGTCGCCTCCGCCGACGCCCACTACATCAAGCGCGAGGACGCGAGGGCCCACGAGGTCCTCATGTGCATCGCCTCCAACAAGACCTTCGCCGACCCGAAGCGGCTGCGGCACGACACCGACAAGCTCTACGTCATGGGCGGGGACGAGATGTCCGCCGCCCTCCCCGACTTCCCGGAGGCCATCGCCAACACGCTGCGCATCGCGGAGATGTGCGACGTCGAGCTGAAGCTCGGGAAGAGCTTCCTGCCGCGCTTCCAGCTCCCCGAGGGGACCTCGGAGGAGGAGTGGATCCGCAAGCTGGCGGCCGACGGGCTCTCCCGTCGGCTGAAGGAGATCGCCGGGAAGTACCCGCACGACGAAGGCGCCTACCGCGCGCGGCTCGAGATGGAGCTGGGCGTCATCGTGCGGATGGGCTTCCCGGGCTACTTCCTCATCGTCCAGGACTTCATCAACTGGGCGAAGGACCACGACGTGCCGGTGGGACCGGGGCGCGGCTCCGGCGCCGGGTCGATCGTCGCCTGGTCGCTCCGGATCACCGACCTCGACCCGATCCGCTGGAACCTGCTCTTCGAGCGCTTCCTCAACCCCGAGCGCGTGTCGATGCCCGACTTCGACATCGACTTCTGCCAGGAGAAGCGCGAGCGGGTGATCCAGTACGTCCGCGGCAAGTATGGCGAGGACAACGTCGGCCAGATCGCCACCTTCGGCTCGCTCAAGGCGCGCTCGGTCATCCGCGACGTCGTCCGCGTCATGGGGCTCCCGTTCGCGGAGGGGGACCGGATCGCCAAGCTCGTCCCGGAGCCGTCGCAGGGGAAGACGCCGCCGCTCAGGGATCTCGTCTTCGGGAAGCGGGCGGACAAGGACGGCGACGCCGCGCTGCCGCCGGAGCCCCGGCTAGAGGAGCTCTACAAGAAGCCCACGTTCATCACGGAGTACACCGACGCGGGCGGCGCGAAGCAGGTCATCACCACGAAGGACCTGCTCGACATCTCCATGTCGCTCGAGGGGCTCAACCGCCAGTCCGGGCTGCACGCCGCCGGCGTCGTCATCGCCGACAAGCCGCTCTGGGAGTACGTCCCGGTCTTCAAGGACGACAAGAGCGGCATGCTCGTGTCGCAGCTCGCCAAGGAGGAGGTGGAGGCGGCCGGCCTCGTGAAGTTCGACTTCCTGGGGCTCAAGACCCTCACGGTCATCGACGACGCGCTCCAGCGCGTGAGGAAGAACCACCCCGAGCTCGCGAGCTTCGGCGCGTCGGACATCCCGATCGACGACCCGGCGGTCTACGACCTCATCAGCCGCGGCGACACCGCCGGCGTCTTCCAGATGGAGTCGTCGGGCTTCACCGAGATGGTGAAGAAGATGCGCCCCTCGGTCTTCGAGGACGTCATCGCCGCCGGCGCCCTCTACCGGCCCGGCCCCCTCGACCAGAAGCTCGAGGACGGCCGCACGATGGTGGACGTCTACATCGACCGGAAGCACGGGCGCGAGCAGGTCGCCTACCCGCACCCGACGCTCGAGCCGGTGCTCAAGGCGACCTACGGCGTCATCGTCTACCAGGAGCAGGTGATGCAGATCTCGCAGGTGCTGGGCGGCTACTCGCTCGGCGGCGCGGACCTGCTTCGCCGGGCGATGGGGAAGAAGAAGGCCGAGGAGATGAGGAAGCAGCGCGCCCTCTTCCTCGACGGCGCGAAGGCGAAGGAGGTCGACGAGCGGATCGCGAGCGGCGTCTTCGACCTGATGGAGAAGTTCGCCCAGTACGGCTTCAACAAGTCGCACTCCGCCGCCTACGGCCTCCTCACGGTCCAGACCGCCTGGCTCAAGGCCCACTACCCCGTCGAGTTCATGGCCGCGCTCATCACGAGCGAGGCCTCCAACACCGACAAGGTGGTGGCCCACATCTCCGAGGCGCGCGAGGACGGCATCGAGGTCCTCCAGCCGGACGTCAACGAGTCGAACGAGGACTTCACGGCGATTCCGGCGAAGGGGGACGTTCCCGCGCCAGGCGTGGCTGCGCCCCTCTCCCACACCGGGGGAGCCTCCCCGAAGAACACTCCCCTCTCCCCCACCGGGGGAGAGGGTCAGGGTGAGGG
>JBAVTL010000115.1:0-1706 GCA_049696175.1 Anaeromyxobacteraceae bacterium | reverse complement strand
GGCCCACCCGGCGCTCCACGCGGTCTCCGCCCGCATCTTCGAGATGGACGACCCCGTCCAGGCCGCGCTCCTCAAGGTCTGCGTCAACGCGGTGGGCGGCGCGATGATGGCCGCGTTCGCGGAGTCGCTCGCGCTCGCGGCGACCGGCGGCATCCCGCTCGGCCGCTTCATCGAGGTGCTCCAGGCCTCCGGCTTCCACTCGCCGCTCTACCTCATGAAGGGCGAGCAGATCATCAACGACGACTTCGCCCCGCGCTTCGCGCTGTCGCTCGCGGAGAAGGACCTCCGGCTCGCGCAGGAGTCGGCGGCCGATCAGGGCGCGGCGATGCCGGTCAGCGGCGCGGTCCGCAAGATCTTCGGCGCCGCCGCCCGCGCCGGCCGGGGGAACAAGGACATGTCGGCCGTCGCCGACCTGCTCCTGGAGTGGACGCGCACCGGCGCGGCGGCCCGGAGCGGCGCGAAGGGGAAGGCGAAGAAGGCGGCGCGCGCGGTGAAGCCTGCCGCGAAGAAGGCGGCGGCGCGGAAGACCGTGAAGCGCCCCGCGAAGAAGGCGGGCAAGAGGAAGGCGCGGTAGCCGCCCCTCAGCGCGCCGTGACCGCGGCTGGGGCGAGCGCGGCGCCGACCGTCCGCTCGAGCTCCTCGAGCGAGAAGGGCTTCCTCACGAAGGCGAAGGGGCGGCAGTCGGGATCGAGCGCGGCCTCGATCTCCTCGCGCGGCGCCGCCGAGACCATGATGATCCTTGGGCACCGATCCCCCAGCGCCTCGCGCAGCTCGGCGAAGAAGGTCGCGCCGTCCAGGACCGGCATCTGAAAGTCGAGCAGGGCGAGGTCGGGCGGGTTCCTCTGGGCCAGCGCGAGCGCCTCCACGACGTCGGAGAGCGTCACCGCGACGTGGCCCAGCTCGCGAACCGCCCGCGTGATTGCGGCCCGAACGATCTCGGTGTCGTCGACTATCATTACCCGCGCCATCGGCTGCTCCCGTGCCCCTACCGGAAGCCAGTCAATGCGCGGATCGTGCCGCGCCCAACCCCTCGACATCGTTGGACTCTCCAGCCGGTTCACCGCAACCCAGGGTGGGTGGCGATGCCCGGGAGGTCACCCATACCTCGCAAGGGTCAGACGTACCGCCTCGGCGTAGTGGCGCCGAGCGCTCGCCGGGGCCACCACCTCGGCCTCACCACCGAACGAGAGCGCGAAGCGGGTGGCCCACTCCTCGGAGACGCCGGCCACCTCGACCACCGCCCCGTCGCGCGCCGACCGCTTGACGACCGACAGCCCGCCCGGGCGAGCGAGCGCCCACTCGGCGGCGCGGGGCGCCAGCCGTATACGGATGGGCTCTCCTCCCGCCTGTGAGAAGAGGCGGGCGCGAGCCAGCTCGGCGTCCGAGGGCGCGTCGAAGCGCGCGTCGGTGATCGAGCACTCCCGGATCCGATCGAGCCGGAACGCGATCGCCTTCGCGCGCTCCTCGTCGTGGCCGTACAGGTACCAGTGGCCCAGCCGCTGGGCGAGCGTCCACGGGTGGACGACCCGCTCCCGCGCCGCCGGCTGGCCGTACGACTGGTGCTCGATCCGGACCGTGCGCCGCTCGGCGATCGCGCGCTGCAGCTTGCCCAGGATCGAGTCGCGCGCGGGCGGGGAGCCGGCGTAGATCCGGCCGACCAGCTCGTCGAAGCTGGCGCGGCGATCGCGCGGGACGCAGTCGCGCAG
>JBAVTL010000114.1:0-9376 GCA_049696175.1 Anaeromyxobacteraceae bacterium | reverse complement strand
CGGTGACGAGGCTCCGCGAGCTCTTCGGCCTCCGCATGGCCCTCGCCGTCGCGCGCCACCGGGTCGCCGGCGAGGAGCTGCGGATCGCGGCGACCCGCTCCCTGGGGCGGCGGCTCGGCGTCACCGTCGCGGTGGTGAACGACGTCCACACCCACGCGCGCCGGCGGCAGGTGCTCCAGGACGTCCTCACCTGCATCCGGCACGGCGTCCCGGTCGAGAAGGCCGGGCGCCGGCTCTTCCCGAACGCCGAGCGGAGCCTCAAGAGCCCGGAGGAGATGGCGCGGCTCTGGGCTGACTTCCCCGAGGGGCTCGAGGCGTCCGCCGCCATCGCAGACCAGTGCGCCTTCCGGATGGACGAGATCCGCGGCGAGCACCCGCTCCCGCCGCTGGTGACCTCGGCGTCTCACGGCCCGGAGGGCGCCCCGATCGCTCCCGCGCCGGCGCCTGGATTGGCAGGGATGGAGCTCCTGCGCCAGCTCGTCCGGGACGGCGCGCGCTGGCGCTTCGGCGGCGACCCGCCGGAGGACGTCGTCCGGCAGCTGGCCCGCGAGCTGGACCTCGTCGAGTCGCTCGGCTACGCGAGCTACTTCCTCGCCGTCTGGGACATCGTCCGCTTCGCCCGCAGCCGGGGGATCCTCTGCCAGGGGCGCGGGAGCGCGGCCAACTCGGCCGTCTGCTACGTCCTCGGGATCACGGCGATCGACCCCGTCCGGATGGGGCTCCTCTTCGAGCGGTTCATCTCCGCCGAGCGCGGAGAGCCGCCCGACATCGACGTCGACTTCGAGCACGAGCGGCGCGAGGAGGTGCTCCAGTACGTCTACGAGCGGTACGGCCGCGAGCACGCCGGGATGGTCTGCGAGGTGATCACCTACCGGACCCGCTCCGCCATCCGCGACGTGGGGAAGGCGCTCGGCCTCTCGCTCGCGCAGGTGGACCGGCTCGCGAAGCTCGTCGGGAGCCACGAGGACTTCTCCCGGATAGGCTCGGAGTGGCTGGCGCAGGCCGGGCTCGATCCCGCGGAGTCTCCGCGCGTCCGGCAGCTGCTCGAGATCGCCCGGGAGCTCGCCGGCTTCCCGCGCCACCTCTCCATCCACGTCGGCGGCTTCGTCGTCACGAAGCGGCCGCTCTGCGAGACGGTGCCGGTCGAGCCGGCGGCGATGGCGGGCAGGACCATCGTCCAGTGGGACAAGGACGACCTCGCCGCGCTCGACCTGCTCAAGATGGACCTGCTCGCGCTCGGGATGCTCACGGCCCTCTCCCGCTCGCTGAAGCTCATCGCGCGCCACCGGCCAGCGCCCGCCCTCCCGACGGCGCGGCCGTGGCCGGACGGGCTCGCGACCATCCCGGCCGAGGATCCCGCGACCTACGAGATGCTGCAGCGGGCCGACTCGATCGGCGTCTTCCAGGTCGAGTCGCGGGCGCAGATGGGGCTCGCGCCGAGGCTGAAGCCCCGCAAGTTCTACGACCTCGTGATCTCGGTCGCCATCATCCGCCCCGGGCCGATCCAGGGCGGGATGGTCCACCCGTACCTGCGACGGCGCGACGGGCTGGAGGAGGTCCGCTACTCCTACCCGCCGCTCGCCGCAGTCCTCGAGCGGACCCTCGGCATCCCGCTCTTCCAGGAGCAGGCGATGCGGCTCGCGGTGGTGGCCGGCGGCTTCACGCCCGGTGAGGCGGACGAGCTGCGGCGCGACATGACCCACCGGCGCTCCCATGAGCGGCTGGCCGCCATCAAGGCGAAGCTCGTGGCCGGGATGGCCGTCCGGGGAATTCCAGGGGATGAGTCGGAGCGGGTCTACCAGCAGCTCCTCGGCTTCGCGGGCTACGGCTTCCCCGAGTCGCACGCCGCCTCCTTCGCGCTCCTCGTCTACGCTTCGGCCTGGGTGAAGCGCTACCACCCGGCCGCCTTCACCTGCGCGCTGCTCGACAGCCAGCCGATGGGCTTCTACTCGCCCCACACGCTGGTCGAGGACGCGCGCCGCCACGGGATCGACGTCCGTCCCCCCGACGTCCAGTGGAGCGGCTGGGACAGCACGCTGGAGGGCGCAGCCGAGGGGGTCCCGTCGCACCCCGGCGAGCCCCCGGCCGTCCGCGTGGGGCTCCACCAGGTTCGGGGGCTGCCGCGGGGGGTGGGGGAGGCGATCGTCGCGGCCCGTCGCACCGCGCCGTTCCTCTCGGTCGCCGACCTCGCCGACCGCGGCGGCGTCTCGCGGGCATGGCTCGCCCGGCTGGCGGAGGCGGGGGCGCTCGCCTCACTCGATCCGGAGCGGCGCAGCGCCGTCTGGAAAACCCTAGCGATCGCCGATGGTTCACCAGGTGAGCGGGACCTCTTCGCCGGGGTCGCCCCGCCGGAGCCCGAGGTGAAGCTCCCCGAGTCCTCCGCCGCGGAGGAGATCGCCGCCGACTACGCGACCACGAGCCTCTCGACGCGGGGCCACCCGATGGCCGTCATGCGGCCGTCCCTCGCGGGCGGAGCGGTGAGGACGACGCGGGAGATCGCGCGGCTCCACGATCGCGAGCGGGTGGAGGTGGCGGGGCTCGTCATCGTCCGGCAGCGGCCGGAGACGGCGAAGGGGATCGTCTTCGTGAGCCTGGAGGACGAGACCGGCATCGCCAACCTGGTCGTCATGCCCGACGTCTACGAGCGCTATCGGGCCCTCGTCCGCGGGTCACCGTTCCTCCTCGTCCGAGGCCGGATGGAGCGGAGCGGCCAGGTGGTCAACGTCAGGGCCGAGTCCTTCGCGCCCCTCGCCCTGGCGCCGCCAGTGGGAAACCGGTCGCACGACTTCCACTGAGCCCGGGGACCGAACACGCCTTCCGAAATGCCCGAGGAGGCGCTCCACGACCTCGGCGAGCGCCTCGACGTCGCCGGCAGACCTGCGACGCGCGGCGGCGGTCGAGGGCCCGGTCCTTCTGGCTCTCCCGGTCGATACGCAATGGTCGAGCGGGTTGGCCACGGAGACCGTGAGCCGGTTTGAGTGCGGCTCGGCGATTCCGTCCTTGGCCCGGCTGGAGGCCGTCGCATCGGCGCTCGCTGTCGAGACGCACGAACTGTTCCGGACGCTCGAGCCGCGACCATATCAGCCGATTCAAACGCTCCACCGAAGTCACCGCCTCAAGCCGGGAGCGGGGCTGCTCGCCGGAGGGAGCGGAGTCGCGCCCTCTGCAGCGCCGCCGGATCGGCCCGCGGGTGTTCGGCGGGCGACGGGTCCACTTCGGAGGCGATGCCCGTGCTCAGGGCCGATCCCGCGGGCGGAACCACAGCGGGGTCCGGACAAGCGGTGTCGCCACCACGATCCCCTGCCGTTGGGCCGCGCGGAGCGGACGACGCCGAGCAGCCCCGCGGACGGCCCGCGGTGACGGCCCCACTTCGGCTCGGGATGAGACAGGAGCCCGATGGCGCCCCCTCTCCCTGTCCCTCTCCCCCGGTGGGGGAGAGGGGAGGATCACCGTGGTGAAGTGGAGGCGCCGGGGACCGAACCCGTCCGCCCGCCCCGGGCTCCCACCGGCCCATGGGACCATCCAGGAGCAGCAACGAGGCGAAGGCCGCCATCGCCGCCGCGGTGAAGCGCGGGCCGACCGTCCTCCAGCGAGCCGTGTCGATCCGGCGGATGGTCCAGATCTCCGTCGGCGCGGCGCTCTGGTACGCCGTCTCCAACGACTACACGACCCTCACGGTCGTCGTCGTGGCGGGCTCGCTCTCGGGCGTCGTGCTCGGGAAGTTCTTCTGCCGCTGGATGTGTCCGATGGGCGCCGTGATGGAGACGCTCATGGGGATGAACGATCCGGACGGCCGGCAGCGGGCGCTCTACGGCTACTTCAAGGTCGGGTGCCCCATCTCCTGGGTGCAGGGGCTGCTGAACCGGGTCAGCTTCTGGCGGGTCCGCGTCGAGCCCTCCCTCTGCACCCACTGCAGCCGGTGCGACAAGGCCTGCTACGTCGCCCAGCTCGCGCCCGGCAACAGCCTGCACCTCGGCGAGAAGGCCAACGCCTCGGCCCACTACTCCTGCTCGCGCTGCCTGCAGTGCGTCAGCGCCTGCCCCACGGGCGCGCTGAGCCTGGGGCTCGTGCGGCTGGGGAAGGGGTAGGGGCCACGGCTTCCTGCAGGGCTCCCGCCGGTCCCAGATCCTGACGACGAGCACGCGCAGGAAGTCGGATCGGCAACGCCCGGAGGGCTCGAGCCCCCCGGGCGCATCTCCCTCACCCCGACCCTCCCCTCGATGAGGGAGAGGGAGTAGCGCAAGGGGAGCCGGTTCGACTCGCTGGCGCCTAGCTGCAGCCCGTCGTGGACCCGCAGTTCACGCACTTGTAGCAGGCGCCGCTGCGGACGGTGATGCTGCCGCAGTTGGGGCAGGGCGGGGCATCGGTCTGGCCGGCGTAGGAGCCGTAGCCGTTGCCCGGCGCCGTCGGGAGCGGCAGCTGGAGCGACGCGCCGGTCTCGACCGTGCGGGCCGCGGCGCGCGCCACGGGGGCGTTCGGGGCCGTGCCTGGGGTGAGCGACCTGGGCGGCGCGAGGGTCGCGCCGTCCTCGCTCGGCAGGAACTTCAGGGACAGCCAGCGGAAGATGTAGTCGGTGATCGACTTGGCGATCGGGATGTCCGGGTTTCCGGTGAAGCCGGAGGGCTCGAAGCGCGTGTGGCTGAACTTGTCGGCGAGGATCTTGAGCGGCACGCCGTACTGGAGCGCCATCGAGATGGAGGTCGCGAAGCTGTCCATGAGGCCGGAGACGACTGAGCCCTCCTTCGCCATCGTCACGAAGAGCTCTCCGGGAGAGCCGTCGTCGTACATGCCGACGGTCATGTACCCCTCGTGACCGCCGATCGAGAACTTGTGCGTGACGGCGCGGCGCTCGTCCGGAAGGCGCCGGCGGGCGAGCCGCGGCTCCTCGACCACCGCCACGGCCTGCTTCTTGTCCTTGGCGGTGTTGAGCGGCTGGCTCCGCTTGCAGCCGTCACGGTAGACGGCGATCGCCTTCAGCCCCAGCTTCCAGGCCTCGACGTACGCCTGCTCGATGTCGGCGGGCGTCGCGTTGGTGGGCATGTTCACGGTCTTGGAGATCGCGCCGGAGAGGAAGGGCTGGACCGCCCCCATCATCCGGATGTGGCCCATGTACTGGATCGTCCGGGAGCCGTTGGCGGGCTTGAAGGCGCAGTCGAAGACCGGCAGGTGCTCCGGCCGGAGGTCGGGCGCGCCCTCGATGGTCTCCGTCTCGTCGATGAACTGCAGGACGTCCGCGACGGCCTGCTCGGAGTAGCCGAGCCGCCGGAGCGCCAGCGGGACCGTGTTGTTCACGATCTTGAGCACGCCGCCGCCGACCAGCTTCTTGTACTTGACGAGCGCGATGTCCGGCTCGATGCCGGTGGTGTCGCAGTCCATCATGAAGCCGATGGTGCCGGTGGGGGCGAGCACGGAGACCTGCGCGTTCCGGTAGCCGCTCACCATCCCCTGCCGCAGGGCGTCGGACCACGCGTCGCGCGCCGCCGTGAGCAGGCTCGGCTCCACGAGGGTGGGGTCGATCCGATCCACGTGCTGGGCGTGCTTGCGCATGACGCCGAGGAACGGATCGCGGTTCTTCTCGAAGTGGGCGAACGGGCCGATCCCGTCGGCGATCCGCGCGCTCATCGCGTAGGCCTCGCCGGTCATGAGGGCCGTGATGGCCGCGGCCGCCGCGCGCCCGCCGTCGGAGTCGTAGGGGAGGCCGCTCGCCATGAGCAGCGCGCCGAGGTTGGCGTAGCCGATGCCGAGCGGGCGGTAGTCCTCGCTGTTCCGGCCGATCGCGGGGGTCGGGTACTTCGCGTTGGAGACCAGGATCTCCTGCGCCAGGATGGTGAGGTCGACCGCCTTGCGGAACGCCTCCGCGTCGAAGCCGCCGTCGATCGTCCTGAAGTGCATCAGGTTGAGCGAGGCGAGGTTGCAGGCCGAGTCGTCGAGGAACATGTACTCGGAGCACGGGTTCGAGCCGTTGATCCGGTCGGAGGCCGGGCAGGTGTGCCAGGCGTTGACCGTGGTGTCGAACTGGAACCCGGGGTCCCCGCAGAGCCACGCGGCCTGGGCGATCTGGCTCA
This sequence comes from Anaeromyxobacteraceae bacterium, assembly GCA_049696175.1. Classification (GTDB taxonomy): domain Bacteria; phylum Myxococcota; class Myxococcia; order Myxococcales; family Anaeromyxobacteraceae; genus DATIVK01. The sequence continues at coordinate 3,311 of JBAVTL010000114.1, read as the reverse complement.
TCAGGTCGCGGGCGCGGACGGTCTCCAGGGTATCGCCGTTGGTGCGGGCGGTGAGCCCCCACTCGCGATCCTCGACGACGGCGCGCATGAAGGCGTCGGTGGCGCGGATGGAGTGGTTGGCGTTCTGGAAGAAGACCGAGTCGTACGCGCCGCCCTTGACGTTGAAGCCGCCGTCGTAGCCCGCGTCGATCAGGGCCCAGGCCTTCTTCTCCTCGTCCGCCTTGCAGTTCACGAACTCGACGATGTCCGGGTGGTCGGTGTTCAGGATGACCATCTTCGCGGCGCGGCGGGTCTTGCCGCCCGACTTGATGACGCCGGCGAAGGCGTCGAAGCCGCGCATGAAGGAGACGGGGCCGCTGGCCTCGCCGCCGCCCGAGAGCCGCTCCTTCGACGAGCGGATCTTCGACAGGTTGGAGCCGGCGCCCGAGCCGTACTTGAAGAGCATCCCCTCGGTGTGGGCGAGCTTGAGGATCGAGTCCATCGAGTCGTCGACCGCGTTGATGAAGCAGGCGGAGCACTGGGGGTGCGTCTCGACGCCGACGTTGAACCAGACCGGCGAGTTGAAGCTCATCTTCTGCCGGTAGACGAGGTGCGCGAGCTCGGCCTCGAAGGTGGCGGCGTCCTCCTCGGTCGCGAAGTAGCCGTCCTTGCGCCCCCAGCCGGCGATGGTGCTCACCACGCGCCCGACCAGCTGGCGGACCGAGTGCTCCCGGTTGGACGAGCCGGTGGCGCCGCGGAAGTACTTCGACGCGACGACGTTGGTCGCGAGGAGGGACCAGCTCTTCGGGACCTCGACGTCCCGCTGCTCGAAGATGATCTGGCCGCCCTCGCCGGTGATGGCGGCGACCCGGCTCTCCCAGACCACCTCCTCCGCCGGATCGACTCCGGGCGTGGTGAAGGTCCGCGGGATGCTGAGCCCGCGAGGCTGAGCCTTCTTCTGGTTGGTGCGGCCGTTCTTCTTCGTTCCCGTCACTTCACGATCCATCATTTCGCCTGACCCTCCGCCCGCATGGCCCCGCCCGCGGACAAAAACGTCCCTGGGGTCGCGCGCACCCGGCGCCGACCCTCGTTGCCCATGAGACCTCTGACCAGCCCTCGTAAAGGGCCAGAGGTTTACCGCGGCGATCTGACTTTGGAGAACACGCCCCGAGTTTCCCGCCGCCGCCCGTCCAACATCCCCGCCTCCCGCACCCGCCCGATATCGAAGCGTGGCGCGCAGAATATCAGCGCGCGGACGAGAGTCAATCAGCAGACCACAATCTGTAGTGGTGTGCCCATCAGGGGGCCACAACATACGGCGGATCAAGGGGTTACGCGTGCGACATCGGGGAACCCCAGAATTCGCTTGACCGGGGCGTTCGAACGGGGGACCGGGGCTGGTAGCCGTCCACACGGACGCGTGCTAAAAGCCCCGCACCTCATGGCGGCACCTAACGCGCACATCAGAAACTTCTCGATAGTCGCGCACATCGACCACGGCAAGTCGACCCTAGCCGACCGTCTCCTGGACAAGACCGGGACGGTGTCGAAGCGCGAGCAGCAGGCGCAGTTCCTCGACAACATGGAGTTGGAGCGGGAGCGGGGCATCACGATCAAGGCCCAGACCGTCCGCATGCGCTACGCCGCGCGGGACGGGAAGACCTACCAGCTCAACCTGATCGACACCCCCGGCCACGTCGACTTCGCCTACGAGGTCTCCCGGTCGCTAGCCGCCTGCGAGGGGGCCGTCCTGGTCGTCGACGCCACCCAGGGGGTCGAGGCGCAGACGCTCGCCAACGTCTACCTGGCGCTCGACCACGATCTCGAGATCATCCCGGTGATCAACAAGATCGACCTCCCGAGCGCCGACGTCCCGGAGGTCCGGCGCGAGATCGAGGAGGTGATCGGCCTCGACGCCTCCGAGGCGGTGCCGTGCTCGGCCAAGGAGGGGATCGGGATCGAGGAGATCCTGGAGCAGATCGTCAAGAAGGTCCCGCCGCCGTCCGGCGACCCCGAGGGCCCGCTCAAGGCCATCATCTTCGACTCCTGGTACGACACCTACCGCGGGGTCGTCATGCTCGTCCGCGTGTTCGAGGGGACGCTGCGGCCCAAGCAGAAGATCCTGCTCTGGAGCAACAAGCGCGAGTTCGAGGTGCAGGAGCTGGGCGTCTTCACGCCGTTCGCCGGCGCCGTCCCGCAGCTGATCGCGGGGGAGGTCGGGATCTGCGTCGCCAACGTGAAGGACGTCCACGACGCCAAGGTGGGCGACACCATCACCGAGGTCGACCGGCCGGTGGCCGCGCCGCTGCCCGGCTTCAAGGTGGTGAAGCCGATGGTGTTCAGCGGCGTGTTCCCCATCGACGCCGCCGACTACGAGCAGCTCCGCGACGCCCTGGACAAGCTGCGGCTCAACGACTCGGCCTTCACCTTCGAGCCCGAGACCTCGCAGGCGCTCGGCTTCGGCTACCGCTGCGGCTACCTCGGGCTGCTCCACATGGAGATCGTCCAGGAGCGGCTCGAGCGCGAGTACAACCTGTCCCTCATCACCACGGCGCCCTCGGTCGTCTACCGCGTGACCGACACGCAGGGGGACGTGCTGGAGATCGACAACCCGGCCAAGCTCCCGCCGATCCAGCGGATCGCGAAGCTCGAGGAGCCGATCCTCACCTGCCACATCCACGGCCGCACCGACGACGTCGGCAACATCCTCAAGCTCTGCCAGGACCGGCGCGGCGTGCAGAAGGACCTGAAGTACATCGGCACGAAGCGCGTGCAGATCACCTACGAGATCCCGCTCGCCGAGGTGGTCTTCGACTTCTTCGACAAGCTGAAGAGCGTCACCCGCGGCTACGCCAGCCTCGACTACGAGCTGCGCGGCTACGAGGAGGCGGACCTCGTCAAGCTCGACATCCTCATCAACGGCGAGCCGGTCGACGCCCTCTCGGTCATCGTCCACCGCGAGCGGTCGTACCACCGGGGCCGGGACCTCTGCGCGAAGCTGCGCGAGGAGATCCCCAAGCAGATGTACGAGGTGGCCATCCAGGCGGCGATCGGGGCGAAGGTGATCGCGCGCGAGACGGTGAAGGCGTTCCGCAAGAACGTCATCGCCAAGTGCTACGGCGGCGACATCTCCCGCAAGCGCAAGCTCCTCGAGAAGCAGAAGGAAGGGAAGAAGCGGATGAAGCAGGTCGGCTCGGTGGAGATCCCCCAGTCGGCCTTCCTCGCCGTCCTCAAGGTCGAGGACTAGGGGAAGCGGTGGAAGGCGACGGGACCGAGGCTGCGCGGGTTCGCAGGGACGCCGCCGGCGTCGCGCGCCGCAGCCTGCTCCGCCG
>JBAVTL010000113.1:0-1692 GCA_049696175.1 Anaeromyxobacteraceae bacterium | reverse complement strand
GTGCGGCGGCGCGCGGCGGGGCGGCTGGAGGAGCCGCCGGAGCGGTGACCGGCGGAGGGGGAAGGGGGATCCGTGACTGCGACGCGGGCACCGACACCGCGAGCGCGTAGGTGCGGAGGGCGTCGAGCCGCTTGCGCTCGAAGCAGGCGCCGCCGCGGACGCCCCCGACCCGCAGGAACATCTCATGGGTCGCGTCCGCGAGGCTGCGGCGCACCGCGGCCTCGAGCTTCTCGCCCGGGTGCGGCTTCACGGCGAAGGCGGAGGCGTAGAGCAGCTCCCGCGCCGGCGAGAGGGCGAGCCGGACGGAGACCACGAGCCCCGTCTCGGCGCTGCCCGAGAAGCCCTCGACGGTGCCGTAGATGGCGGCGTCGGCCCCCACGAGCTGGGCGAGCTCCATGGCGAGCCCGGGAGGGATCCCCTCCGGCAGCTCGACCGGCGTGTCGCGGAAGAGCGCGCGCAGCTCCTTCACGGGCAGGACGTGGGCGCCGCTGGCGCCGAGCCCGGAGAGCATCGCCGCGGTCGCCGCCTCCGCCGCGAGCGGCGCGTTGGAGGCGTTCTCGAAGGGCGCCACGACGAGGCAGCGGACGCGCGCCAGCTCCGCTGCCCGGAAGATCCCGAGCTCTGCGCTCAGCATCGGCGGCGGGACGGCGGCGCGCTCGGTGACGCAAGCCGTGAGCAGGGTGACCGCCAACGCGGGGAGGGAGAGGGTGCGCATCCGGCCCCACTCTAGCCCGAAGCGCCCCCCGGGTGCCGTCCCATGTGTGCGCCTCGACGCCGCGGGAGGTGCTGCGATATCAAGGTGGCGTGCCCACGGTGCTCATCGTCGACGACGAGAGGGATCTCCTCTCCCTGCTCGACTTCAACTTCCGGTCGGCGGGGTTCGACACCCTGCTCGCCGCCACCGGGGAGGAGGCGCTGCGGACCGCCGCGCAGCGCGTCCCGGATCTCGTCCTGCTCGACCTGATGCTGCCGGACCTCGCCGGCACCGAGGTCTGCAGGCGCCTCAAGGCCGACGCGCGGACCCGCGACGTCCCGGTGGTCATGCTGACCGCGCGGGGCGACGAGATCGATCGCATCGTCGGCTTCGAGGTGGGGGCCGACGACTACGTGACGAAGCCCTTCAGCGCCCGGGAGGTCGTGCTCCGGGCGCGCGCCATCCTGCGGCGCGCGACCGGGCGGCCGGCGGAGCGGCCGGTCGCGGAGGTGGGGCCGATCCGGGTCGACGTCGAGGCGCACCGCGTCTTCGTGGAGGGGGCCGAGGTCGCGCTCACCCCTCTGGAGTTCAAGCTGCTGCGCACGTTGATGACGCGGCTCGGCCGGGTCCAGCCGCGCGAGCGGCTGCTCGAGGACGTCTGGGAGATGTCGACCGAGGTGGAGACCCGCACGGTCGACACGCACATGAAGCGGCTGCGCGAGAAGCTCGGGGCCGCGCGCGATCTCATCGAGACCGTCCGCGGCGTCGGCTACCGGATGATCGACCCCGCCGCGCGAGACTGAGGGAGGACGTCATGGCCTTTGGAAGGACCCAACTCGGCGCCGCGCTCCACGCCCTCCGGTCGGAGCTCGACGGCGGGCCGCGCGCGGAGCTCCCAGACGAGATCCGGGAGCTGGCGGAGCTGCTCGGCGAGCGCGACGCGAAGCGGTGGCAGTCCCAGCGCGACCCCGCGGAGCAGGAGCTGCTCGCGGCGGTCC
>JBAVTL010000112.1:0-3577 GCA_049696175.1 Anaeromyxobacteraceae bacterium | reverse complement strand
GTTCTCGCGCGCGAGGGCGTCCGTCCAGCCGATCCCTGCGCGCGCCTTCGCGTCGAGCGCCGCGACCACGTCGCGGATGACGCGCCAGCGCTCGCGGACGAGCCGGTAGGAGTGGCGGGAGGTGGTCTGGGTCGGGTGGCGGCGCCAGCAGCCGACGACGTGCCCGTGGTAGAGCGCCACGGCGCCGGCGTCGGCGCTGTGGGCGAGGACGAGGAGCCACGTCGGGAGATCGACGTAGTGGGGAGAGCCGTCCTGCCGGAAGCCGCCGATGCGGTCCAGGGCAGCGCGCCGGATCATGACGGTGATCGAGGGGCTCATCACGTAGGAGCGGAGCAGCTGCCGGAAGAGCTCGCCCGCCGCGAAGCGCCGCTCCACGCCGTCCACCGGGGCGTCGCGCGAGACCTTGAGCGTCCGGCCCTCCTGATCGACCTCGAGCCCGGCACCCCAGGAGATCTGGATCGCTGGGTCCGCGAAGCCGGGCACCTGCGTCGCGAGCTTGTCCGGAGGCCAGTAGTCGTCCCCCTCGAGCACAGCGACGAGGTCACCGGTGCCGGCGGCGAGCGCGGCGTTGTAGCTCTCCGCGAGGGCGGCGAGGCCGCGGTGCGGCAGGCGCAGGCAGCGCACGCGCGGGTCGCGGTAGCTCTCGACGACGTCCGGCGTCCCATCGGTCGAGCCGTCGTCTACGACCACGAGCTCCCAGTCCTGGTACGTCTGGGCGAGCACGCTGTCGATGCACTGCCGGACGAACGGCGCGGCGTTGTAGGTGGGTGTGACGATCGTTACGCGGCCGGGTGTCGCTGGCTTCGAGGGCGCGCCCGCCGGGGATGGGATGGTGCTCATCGAGAGCGCGGACTCTACCTCGACTTGAGGCTCGCCGATCCAATACATTGCCGCCGCCATCTGGCGCCTGGAGCCGACCTCACATGACGATCACCCGAAGAGGCATCATCCTCGCAGGCGGCGCCGGCACGCGGCTCTACCCGGCGACGCTGTCGGTGTCGAAGCAGCTCTTGCCGGTCTACGACAAGCCGATGATCTACTACCCGCTGACGACGCTGATGCTGGCCGGGATCCGGGACGTGATGATCATCTCGACGCCGCAGGACACGCCGCGGTTCGAGCAGCTCCTCGGGGACGGGAAGCCGTGGGGGATGCGGTTCGAGTACAAGGTGCAGCCGAGCCCGGATGGGCTGGCGCAGGCGTTCATCCTCGGGGCCGACTTCGTGAAGGGCGGTCCCTCGGCGCTGGTCCTCGGCGACAACATCTTCTACGGCCACGAGCTCCACGAGCTCCTGCGGGCAGCCGACGCGCGCGAGCAGGGCGCGACGGTCTTCGCGTACGCGGTGACCGATCCCGAGCGGTACGGCGTCGTGGAGTTCGACGCGAGCAGGCGGGCGGTGAGCCTGGAGGAGAAGCCGGCGAAGCCCAAGTCGCGGTACGCGGTGACGGGGCTCTACTTCTACGACGAGCATGTGGTCGAGCTGGCGCGGGCGGTCAAGCCGTCGGCGCGCGGCGAGCTGGAGATCACCGACCTGAACCGGCTCTACCTCGAGCGCCAGAAGCTCTCGGTCGAGATCATGGGGCGCGGGTACGCCTGGCTCGACACCGGGACGCACGACTCGCTGCTCGAGGCGGGGCAGTTCATCGCGACGATCGAGAAGCGGCAGGGGCTCAAGGTCGCCTGCCCGGAGGAGGTGGCGTGGCGCCAGGGCTGGATCGACGACGCGCAGCTGGAGCGCTGCGCCGCGGCCCTCGGGAAGTCGAGCTACGCCGGGTACGTGAGGAGCCTGCTGGGAGCCCGGGTCTTCTGATGAACGCGACCCCTACGCGGATCCCAGAGGTCCTCGTGCTCGAGCCGAAGGTCTTCGGCGACGCGCGCGGCTTCTTCTTCGAGAGCTTCAACCAGCGGCAGTTCGAGGCCGCGGTGGGGCGGCGCGTCGAGTTCGTCCAGGACAACCACAGCCTCTCGGCGAAGGGGGTGCTGCGCGGCCTCCACTACCAGCTGCCGCACCCGCAGGGGAAGCTGGTGCGGGTGGTGCGCGGCGAGGTGTTCGACGTGGCGGTGGACCTCCGGCGCGGCTCGCCCACCTTCGGCCGCTGGGTGGGGGAGACGCTGTCCGCGGAGAACAAGCGTCAGCTCTGGATCCCGGAGGGCTTCGCGCACGGCTTCCTCGTCCTCTCGGCCGAGGCGGAGTTCCTCTACAAGACGACCGACTACTACCACCCAGAGCACGAGCGCTGCATCCGGTGGGACGATCCGGAGCTCGCGATCGCCTGGCCGGCGAGCGCCCTGCCGCCGCTCGTCTCGGGCAAGGACGGCAAGGGCAGCTCGTTCCGCGAGGCGCCAGTGTTCGAGAACATGGGAGCATCCAGGTGAACGTCCTACTGACCGGCGGCTCGGGCTTCATCGGGTCCAACCTCGTGCGGCTGCTCTCGACGGAGCGCCCTGACTGGCGCATCGTCAACCTCGACAAGCTCACCTACGCGGGGAACGCGGAGAACCTGGCGGACCTGGAGGGGAGCCCGCGCTACCGGTTCGTCCGCGGCGACATCTGCAACGGCGAGCTCGTCGCCGACGTCTTGCGGACGGAGAAGATCGACGCGGTGATGCACCTCGCGGCGGAGAGCCACGTGGACCGGTCGATCCTGGCGCCGTCGATCTTCATCGACACGAACGTGCGCGGGACGCAGGTGCTGCTGGAGGCGGCGCGCGAGCACGGGGTGAAGAAGTTCCTGCACGTCTCGACGGACGAGGTCTACGGGTCGCTGGGGCCGACGGGGCTCTTCACGGAGAAGACGCCGCTCGATCCGTCCTCGCCGTACTCGGCCTCGAAGGCGTCGAGCGACCTCCTGGCGCTCGCGTACGCGCACACGTTCGGGCTGCCCGTGGTGGTGACGCGCTGCTCGAACAACTACGGGCCGTTCCAGTTCCCGGAGAAGCTGATCCCGCTGATGATCGCGAATGCGATCCGCGACCTGCCGCTGCCGGTCTACGGGGACGGGATGAACGTCCGCGACTGGATCCACGTGGAGGACCACGGGCGTGGGCTGCTCGCCGCGCTGGAGCAGGGCGAGGCGGGCGAGGTCTACAACTTCGGGGCGTCGAGCGAGCGGCACAACATCGACATCGTGAAGCAGGTGCTGTCGCTCGTCGGCAAGACCGAGGCGCTCATCAAGTACGTGAAGGATCGGCCCGGCCACGACCGGCGGTACGCGATCGACTCGACCAAGGCGCGTGAGAAGCTGGGGTGGGCGCCGCGCCACGAGTTCGAGGACGCGCTCGCGGCGACGGTCCGCTGGTACGTCGAGCACCGGCCGTGGTGGGAGCGGATCATCTCGGGTGAGTACCTCAAGTACTACGAGCGGCAGTACGGAGCGCGGGCGTGAGGGTCGCGATCACCGGCGCCAACGGGCTCCTGGGCGGCGAGGCGGTGGCGCAGCTCGCCGGGCGCCACGAGGTGCTGGCCATCGGTCGCGGTGCGTGCCGGCTGCCAGCCGGGCCGTACCGCTGGGCGGACGCCGACCTCGGCGACGGCCGCTCGGTCGAGGCGGCGCTGCGCGAGTTTCGCGCCGAGGC
>JBAVTL010000111.1:0-2564 GCA_049696175.1 Anaeromyxobacteraceae bacterium | reverse complement strand
GGCCCACCGCGCGGCCCTGGCGGCGATGACTCCGCAGGGGGAGCGCCCCGACGCGCGCGCGGCCATCGCCGCCCGCGAGAAGTGGCATGGGTCGAGCGGCCGCGCCGGCTCGGTCAGGGCCGCGATCTTCGGCATGAACGACGGGCTCGTCTCCAACCTCTCGCTCATCGTCGGCGTCGCCGGCGCCGGCGTGGAGCCGAAGACCGTGGTCATCACGGGCTTCGCCGGGCTGCTGGCGGGCGCCTTCTCGATGGCCGCCGGCGAGTACTCCTCCGTGGCGAGCCAGCGCGACCTGCTCACGCGCCAGGTGGATCTCGAGAAGCGCGAGATCCAGGACGCCCCCGAGGAGGAGGCCGCTGAGCTCACGCTCATCTTCCAGCAGAAGGGGCTCTCTCCGGAGCAGGCGGCCCGGACCGCCGCCGAGCTGCTCAAGAACCCCGACTCCGCCGCCGACACGCTGATCCGCGAGGAGCTGGGGCTGGACCCCGACGACCTCGGCTCGCCGATGGGCGCGGCCGTCGCCAGCCTCGCGCTCTTCTCCGTCGGCGCGATCGTCCCGATCGTCCCGTTCCTCGTCACCACCGGCACGCCGGCGATCATCACCGCCGGTGCGCTCGCGGGGATCGTCCTGGCGGGCGTCGGCGGCTTCGTCGGCTTCCTCTCCGGGACGAGCGTCCTCCGCTCGGCCTTCCGCATGGTCGGGCTCGCCGCGCTCGCCGCGGGGATCACCTGGGCGGTGGGGCGGACGTTCGGGGCGACGTTGACGTAGGAGCGCCGCCTCCACGCGACCGCTCCATGACGTCGGCCACCCACATGCGGAGCCCCGCACCCACATCCCGTGACGGCGAGCCGCTCGCCTGTCGGTGAAATGTTCCTTTGCCGGCAAGGAGATCGGATACCGTCCCCGGGCGTTCACGTGTTGTCCGTCCTGGGTGGGGCTGCGGCGGGATCCCCGTCGCGTGGGGAGGATAGACAGATGCTCGACCGGAAGAGTCTCACGACGTCGAGGAAGCTCGGGCTGCTCGTCGCGGTGGGGCTCGTGTGCCTCGCGGGGGTGATGGTCGCGTCCGCGTTCACCCTGCGCCGCACCCTCGACGCGGAGAAGATGACGAAGACCCGCCACGTCGTCGAGATCGCTTACGGGGTGCTGGAGCGGCACCAACGCCTCGCGCAGCAGGGAGTGGTGACCGAGCAGGAGGCGAAGGCGAGCGCGATCGAGGAGGTCTCGGCGCTCCGCTACGGCGATCAGGACTACTTCTGGATCAACGACCTCCGGCCGTACATGATCGTCCACCCGTTCAAGCCCGAGCTGAACGGGAAGGACGTCTCCGACTACAGGGACTCCGATGGGAACCGGCTCTTCGTCGAGTTCGTGGAGACGGCGAAGCAGCGCGGAGAGGGCTTCGTCGAGTACCTCTGGCCGAAGCCGGGCGTGAGCCTCCCGGTCCGGAAGATCTCGTTCGTCAAGGGGTTCGCGCCCTGGGGCTGGATCGTCGGCAGCGGCATCTACGTGGATGACGTGGACGCCGCGTTCGCGGCCCAGGCCACCCGTGACGCCTTCGTCCTCCTCGCCATCGCGGGCGTGTTCGCGCTCGTCGCGTGGGTCATCTCGAGGAGCATCCTCGCGCCGCTCGGCGCGGAGCCGGCCGTCGTCGCCGACATCGCGAACCGCGTCGCCGACGGCGATCTCGACCTCGCGCTCGGGAGCACGCCCGGCGGCTCCGCGACGGTGCTGCACGCGATGACGCGGATGGTGGCGCGGCTGGCGCAGGTCATCGGCGAGGTCCGCGGTGGGGCCGCCGCGCTGACCGAGGCGTCGCAGCTGGTCTCGTCGACCGCGCAGACCCTCTCGCAAGGGACCGCCGAGCAGGCCGTGAGCGTGGAGGAGACGACCTCGTCGCTGGAGGAGATCAGCGCGTCGGTCACCCAGGGCGCGGAGAACGCCCGCAAGATGGAGCAGCTGGCGGTCGCGAGCGCGAGGGACGCCGAGGAGGGCGGGGCGTCGGTGCGGGACACCGTGGCGGCGATGAGGGAGATCGCCGAGCGGATCTCGATCATCGAGGAGGTCGCATACCAGACCAACCTGCTCGCGCTGAACGCGGCCATCCTGGCGGCCCACGGCGGCGAGGATGGCCGGGGCTTCGCGGTGGTGGCGACGGAGGTGCGCAAGCTCGCGGAGCGCGCTCAGGTCGCCTCCCGCCAGATCGCCGCGGTCGCGGAGCGGAGCGTGGCGGTAGCCGAGCGCTCCGGGACGCTCGTCGTACGGCTCGTGCCGGCCATCCGGAAGACCGCGGAGCTCGTCCAGCAGGCGGTCGCGGCCTCCGAGGAGCAGGCGGCCGGGACGCGGCAGGTGTCGAAGGCGATGGACGAGGTCGACCGGGTGACGCAGCGGAACGCGGCCGCCGCGGAGGAGCTGTCCTCCACGGCGGAGGAACTCTCGGCGCAGGCGGCGTCCCTGCAGCACTCGATCTCGTTCTTCCGCGTGTCGGACCTGGGCGGATGCGCGGGCGATGCGGCCGCGCCGCACCGGGGGGCCGCCGGCCACCGCGCACACCTCGCCGCCG
>JBAVTL010000110.1:0-3135 GCA_049696175.1 Anaeromyxobacteraceae bacterium | reverse complement strand
TGGCGGCGGCGCTGGCGAAGCTGGAGGCCGAATGAGCGCCCTGGAGCTCGTGACCCGGCGGATCCGCGGCGCACGCGCCATCGCCGGACCGCTCCTCTTCCTGGACGGCGTCGCCCGCGCGAGGCTGGGCGAGGTGGTCGTCATCCGCGACGGCGCGGAGGTGCGGCGTGGGCAGGTGATCGAGCTCTCCGGGGCGCGGGTGGTGGTGCAGGTGCTGGAGGAGACCCGCGGCCTCGCGCCGTCGCGGTGCGAGGTGGAGCTGACCGGCGAGGTGGCCTCCCTCGGCGTCTCGCGCCAGATGCTCGGGCGAGTGCTCGACGGCCTCGGGCGCCCGGCGGACGGGCTCCCGGCGCCGATCGCCGAGGCGCGGCTACCCATCCACGGCGCCGCGATCAACGCCGTCCGGCGCGCGAAGCCGGAGGACTTCATCGAGACCGGCGTCTCGGCCATCGACGGCCTCAACACGCTCGTCCGGGGGCAGAAGCTCCCCATCTTCTCCTGCGCCGGCCTCCCGGCCGCGCGCCTCGCGGCGCAGATCGTCTGCCAGGCGCGCGTCCGCACCGGCGAGCCCTTCGCGGTCGTCTTCGCCGCGATGGGCTCGCCGTTCCGCGAGTACGACGCCTTCCTGGCGACGTTCCGGGCCGCGGGCGTGCTGGACCGGACCGCCGTCTTCCTGAACCGGGCCGACGACCCGCCGATCGAGCGGCTCATGACGCCTCGCTGCGCGCTCACCTGCGCGGAGCACCTCGCCTTCACGCACGGGATGCACGTGCTCGTGGTCCTGACCGACATGACCAACTACTGCGACGCGCTGCGCGAGGTGGCGCTCGCCCGCGACGAGGTGCCGGGCCGGCGCGGCTACCCGGGCTACATGTACACGGACCTCGCGACGCTCTACGAGCGCGCGGGCAGGATCGTCGGGCGCCCGGGCTCGCTCACCCAGATCCCCATCCTGACGATGCCGGACGACGATCCCACACATCCCATCCCCGACCTCTCCGGCTACATCACCGAGGGGCAGCTCGTCCTCTCCCGGGAGCTGGATCGGAAGTGCGTCTACCCGCCGATCGACGTCTTGCCGTCCCTCTCCAGGCTGATGGGGCTCGGCGCGGGCGCGGGGAAGACCCGCGCGGACCACCGCCCCGTCGCCGATCAGCTCTACGCGTTCTACGCACGCGGGCGCGACGTCCGCAGGATGGCGGCCATCGTCGGCGCCGCCAACCTCGGCGAGGAGGAGCGGCGCTTCCTGGAGTTCGCCGACCGGTTCGAGCGTGAGCTGGTGGGGCAGGGGAGCGGCTTCAGGTCCATCGAGGAGACGCTGGAGATCGGCTGGAGGCTCTTCGAGCCGTTCTCCTTCCAGGCGCTCACCCGTATCCCGCCGGCGCTGCTGGAGGCCCGGCCCGCGAAGGAGGTGACGCATGGCACGCTCGCCCACGACGCGCATGGGGCTGCTGGAGGTCCGGTCGCGCCATGACGCGGCCGCCAAGGGGGCGCGGCTCCTCCGGGCGAAGCGGGAGGTGCTCGCTGGCGAGCTCTTCCGGATGGTGCGAGACGTCCTCGAGGGGCGGGCGCGGCTCGACGCCGTGCTGCGCGAGGCGGTGAAGGCGCTGGGCCTGGCGCGGGCGCTCGATGGCGACGAGGCCCTCGAGTCGGTGGCCGCGGCCGCCGGCCGGGAGATCCCGATCCACGTCCAGGTGCGTCGCGTCTGGGGCGTCCCCACGCCGACGGTCTCCGCCCCCGTGCTCCAGCGCCCCGCGGACGAGCGCGGGACCTCACCTACCGGCTGGGGCGCCACCGCCGTGGAGGCGGCGCGGCTCCACGAGGAGGGGCTGGAGGTCCTGCTCCGGATCGCGTCACGCGAGCTCCACCTCACGCGGCTCGGGGAGGAGATCCAGGCCACCTCCCGGCGGATCAACGCGCTCGAGCAGCTGCTCCTCCCTTCCCTCTCCGCAGAGGCGGGCCGGATCGAGGGGGCGCTGGAGGAGCGGGACCGGGAGGACGCCGTCCGGCTGAAGCGGTTCAGGTCGAAGCATGGGAGGCGATGAGGACCATGAGCCCGACGAAGCGCCCGTGGGCCATTCCGATCGAGGCCCTCCTGGCAGAGCTCGGCTCCCGCACCGAGGGGCTCTCGACCGCCGAGGCGGCGGCGCATCGCCAGGCCGCCGGCCCGAACCTGCTCCCCGAGGCCAAGGTGGCGGGGATCCTGCGCCAGCTCTCGGCGCAGTTCGTCCACTTCATGGCGGTGCTGCTCTGGGCGGCGGGTGGGCTGGCCTTCGCCTCCGGGATGCCGCAGCTCGGCTGGGCCATCTGGGCGGTCGTCGTCATCAACGGCCTCTTCTCCTTCTCCCAGGAGGTGCGAGCGGAGCGGGCGCTCGTCTCGCTCCGGCGCCGCCTCCCCCACGACGTCCGCGCCTGGCGCAGCGGGCGGCTCACGGTCGTCCCCGCCGCGAGCCTGGTCCCGGGCGACGTCATCGAGCTCGCGACCGGCGATCGGGTGCCGGCGGACGTCCGTCTGCTGTCAGCCGATCGCCTTCGGCTGGATCTCTCGCTCATCACAGGCGAGTCGCTCCCCGTCGATCGCGTCCCCGCGCCGGCGGAGCCGCTCTGCTCGCTCGCGCACGAGGCGGCCTCGGTGGCGCTGGCGGGCGCCAGCGTCGTCGGAGGGCGAGGGCGGGCGGTGGTCTTCGCCACGGGCGCCCGGACGGCGCTGGGGGAGGTGGCGCGGCTGGTCGCTGGCGTGGTCCGCGAGCCGTCCACCCTCTCGATCGAGGTCGCCAAGCTGGTCCGTGTCATCACGGGGCTGGCGGTCGGCATGGGGATCGCCGTCTTCGCCCTGACGTGGACGCTGCTCGGCCTGCCGTTCGCCGAGGCCTTCCTCTTCGCCATCGGCGTCATCGTGGCCAACGTGCCGGAGGGGCTCCTCCCCACGGTGACGCTCGCGCTCGCGCTCGGGGTGCAGCGGATGGCGCACAGGCGGGTGCTGGTCCGGAGGCTCCCGGCGGTCGAGACGCTCTCCGCGGTCTCGGTCATCTGCACCGACAAGACGGGAACGCTCACCGAGAACCGCATGACCGTCCGCGCCGCGTGGGTGCCCTGGCGCGAGGCGCCGCTGGGGGAGGGCGAGGAGTCCTCACC
>JBAVTL010000109.1:0-3022 GCA_049696175.1 Anaeromyxobacteraceae bacterium | reverse complement strand
CCGCCGCGAGCTCCACCTCCGACGAGGCCAGGACCCGGTCGATGTCGAGCATCACGACGAAGCCCTTCGCGAGCTTCCCCATGCCCGTGACGTGGTCGAGCCGGATCCCGTTCCCGAAGGCCGGGGGCGGCTCGATCTCCGCCTCGCCCAGATCGATCACCTCGTTGACGGCGTCGGCGATCACGCCGAGCGTCAGCGTCTCCCCGTTCGTCACCGTCTCCACCACGAGGACGCAGGTGCGCTTGGTCTCGCCCACCGCCGCGTGACCGAACTTGACGCCCAGGTCCACGACCGGCACGACCGCGCCCCGGACGTTGATCACGCCGCGGATCGACTGCGGCGTCCCGGGCACCCGGGTGACCCCCTCGTACTGGAGGATCTCCTTCACCTTCAGGATCGGGACACCGAAGTGCGTGTCACCGATGGCGAACGACAGGAACTGGTGCTTCTCCTCGGTCGGGCTTCCGGCTGCGACGTTCATGAGCTGTCCCTCTCCCTAGAAGCGGGTGAAGCCGCCGTTCCCCGTGGGCGCGCCGTTGCTCTTCCGCGGCGCCTTGGGGTGCGGCAGGACCGGCACCTCGAAGGCCGGCTTCGCCGGCCTGGCGTCCGCGTGCTGCACGGCGGCGGGGAGGTGCGGGACGTGGATGGCGCGCGGGCGGGCGCCTGCCTGCCCTGCGTACCGGATCTGGAAGAAGCTGATGAGCTGCAGCAGCGCCTCCGCCTGGGACGACATCTCCTCCGCCGTCGAGGAGAGCTCCTCGGAGGCCGACGCGTTCCGCTGGGTCACCTGATCCACGATGGCCATCGCCTTCGAGACCTGCGCCACGCCCGCGCTCTGCTCCTGCGACGCGGCCGAGACCTCCTGGACGAGGTCGGCGGTCTTCCGGATCGTCGGGACGAGCTCGGACAGGAGCTTGCCGCTCCGCTCCGCAACCTGGACGCTGGAGCCGGCCAGCTCGCCGATCTCCTTGCTCGCGCGCTGCGACCGCTCGGCGAGCTTGCGGACCTCGGTGGCGACCACGGCGAAGCCGCGGCCGTGCTCTCCCGCCCGCGCCGCCTCGATGGCGGCGTTCAGCGCGAGGAGGTTCGTCTGGTACGCGATCTCCTCGATGATCGAGGTCTTCTCCGCGATCTGGCGCATGGCGCCGACCGTCTCCAGCACCGCGCGGCCGCTCTCGTCGGCGTTCTGCGCCGAGCCGGAGGCCATCTGCTCGGTCTGCCGGCTGTTGTCGGCGTTCTGCGTGATGGAGGCGCTCATCTCCTCGAGCGAGGAGGTGGTCTCCTCGACCGACGCCGCCTGCTCGCCGGTCCCCTGCGAGAGGCTCTGCGACGTGGCGGAGACCTGCTGCGAGGCGGCGGTGAGCGCGTCAGCGCCCGAGCGCACCTCGCCGATCACCTCGCCGAGCTTCTCGTTCATGGCGCGCATCGACGCCTGGAGCGCGGCGATCTCGTCGGAGCCGTCCACGACGACGTCGTCGCTCAGGTCACCGCGCGCGATCCGGTCGGCCGCCGCGACGGCCGACGCGAGGCGGCTCGTGATGCCCCGGGAGATGACGATCGAGACGGTGATCAGCACGACGCCGGCCACCGCGAGCACGACGAGGAGCCCGCTGCGGGCCGTCTCGTCGGCCGCGTCGCCCAGCGCCTGCACCTCCAGGGCGCGCTTCTCCAGCCCCTTGGTGATCTCCTCCAGGGGCGTCGCCAGCTCGTCGAAGGCCTTGTCGAAGGCGTAGTACTTGGCGCGCGCCTCGCCGCGATCGCGGTACGCGAGCTCCGCAACCGCCCGCGCGTCCTGCACGTACTGGCGCGCCAACGGCGCCGCGCGCTCGACCAGGGCGACGAGGTGCGCCTCGTCGATCTTCTTGTCCTCCTCCAGCCCCTTCTCGATGACCCGGGAGTGATCCTCGATCTCGCGCAGGATCTCGGCCCTGCGCGGGGCGCCCTCGGCCTCGGCGTCCTCGATGGCTGCGAGGACGTCCCCGCGGAGCGCGTCGTGCGCCTGGTCCAGGGCCGCGTGCTGGCGGATGAAGCCCGCGTTGAGCGACACCTCGTCCATCGCGTCGTTGAGGCTGCCGAGCCCCCAGAACGACGCGATCCCGCTGACGACGAGCATCAACACGGCTACGACCGCGAGCGCTGCGAGCTTGAGACCGACTGACATCTTCATGGTTCGACCCCTTCGGCCGGATCACCGCGCCCCCCGCGGGCGCAGTGCGGCAACTTGACCTGATTGCAGCCAGCATGCCGTGGCAACGACTTCGACACGGGGCCACTCCCGGCGCGACGCACGGTGACAGAAAGCCGCTCAAGCTATCGCCCCGACAGCTTTTTCGTCCTGTACCGTTCGAGCGGGACGCCGAGCTCGAAGACACGCTCCCCGCGGCGGGTTGCCGCATACCCGGAGGTACCCGACGCCCCGCCTACTCCTCCACCCGGAACTCGAACGACGCCGCCGCTGGAGGCTCTCCCGCCACCTCCACCCACAGCGTGGCGACCCAGGCCTTCCGGCCGCTCGGGCATCGGACGAGCACGGCGTTCCCCGTGTAGCGCCCTCCGCCCACACCGGTGAGCGCCCGCCGGTTCTCGCCCATCGACATCCCCCGCATGTCGAAGGAGAGGACCACCTTGGCGCCGTCCAGCGGCGCGCCGCCGCGACTGAGCTCCACCGCCGCGGTCAGGTCGGCCATCGTCCGGAGCGGACGCGGGCCGAGGTCGAAGGCGAGGTCGAACGGCCCTGCCGGACGTGCGCAGGGGCCCGACGCGAGATCACACGTGGGCAACAGGCGCTGCGCGCCCGCGGAGGGGGCGTGACCCGCGCGCTGCGCCGCCACCGCCTCGCCATGGTGCAGCCCCGCCTCGTAGGGATTCGCGACCACGGGCCGCTCCCCGACGCTGCTGCCGACGGCCACGGTGGCCCCCACCGCGCCGAGGCCGACAGCCACCACCACCCCCAGCGCCAGCTCGTGCTTCATGGCACCTCCGGGACGACGAGTGAGAGCGGCGCGCTGCGGTGCTCCAGCGC
>JBAVTL010000108.1:0-3226 GCA_049696175.1 Anaeromyxobacteraceae bacterium | reverse complement strand
CCGTCGCGCTGCACGTCGACGAGGGGCGGCGGTTCAGGCTGCGCGGGATCGCCTTCACCGGCTTGACCTATGGTGACGAGGCGTGGCTGCGTGAGCGGCTCCTCGCCATCCTCGACGAGGACGGCGGCGGCGCCGACACGGCCGCGGCGGATCTCCGGCGGGAGCGGCTCCTCTCGGTCCCGGGCGCGGCGCTGCCGCGCGAGCTCCCCCAGCCGCTGCCGGCGCGCGAGCGCTGGGACGAGGCTGCGTGGGACCGCGCGGTGGTCCGGCTCGTGGACTGGTACCGGAACGAGGGGTTCCTGGACGCGGAGCACGCGGGCACCACCCTCGAGCTCGATCACCGGCTCGGGACGCTCGACGTCACGATCCGGCTCAGCGAGGGGGGGAGGACCTTCGTCGAGGCCATCTCCTTCGAGGGGAACGCGGCCGTGTCCCTCCCCGAGCTCGCGCGGCAGGCCAGGATCGCCCCCGGGGATCCGCTCTCATGGGAGGCGGTCGAGGGCACCCGCGGCGCGCTGCTCCGGCTCTACGTCTCGCGCGGCTACCTCTACGCGCGCGTCGACGCGCGCGAGGTGCCCGGCAGCGCGGCGGGCACCGCCGGGATCGTCTACCGGGTGGACGAGGGGCCGCGCGTCCGGCTGGGCAGGATCGTGGTGACCGGGAACCGGCGGACCGAGGACGACGTGATCCGGCGCGCGCTCTCCGTCGCCGAGGCGCAGTGGTACGACCCGGAGGCCATGTCGCGCAGCCAGGCTGCGCTGCTGCGGCTCGGCGTCTTCCGCTCCGTCGCGCTCCGGCTGAGGGAGCCCGAGGTGCCAGAGGGCGTGAAGGACCTCTCCGTGGAGCTCGCCGAGAGGCCGTGGCAGACGCTGGCGCCGGGGATCGGCTTCTCCATCGCGAACGGGCCGCGCGCCTTCGTGGAGTGGCAGCGCCCGAACCTCTTCGGCCGCGCGGTGGAGCTGGCGGTCCGCACCAAGGTGAACTACCCGCTGGAGGCCTT
This sequence comes from Anaeromyxobacteraceae bacterium, assembly GCA_049696175.1. GTDB lineage: Bacteria > Myxococcota > Myxococcia > Myxococcales > Anaeromyxobacteraceae > DATIVK01. Next base: position 2,226 of record JBAVTL010000108.1, on the reverse strand, counting down.
CCGGCCGGATCTGGCGGGGGTGTCACCGGGGCAGCGCGTGGAGGGGCGCGCGGACGCCGGGCTCAGCTTGCAGCGCTTCGACCTCCACTCGCTGCCGCTCGGGGCGCGGCTGGACGCCATCGCCGAGCGGCTCAACCGCCGCGCCTACCGGCTGACGCGCGGCTCCACGATCGCGGGGCTCGACCTCGCGCTGACCTCGCGGGCCGCGCTCTCGCTCCAGTACGAGCTGGAGATCGACCAGATCGAGAAGGCGGTGTCCGCCGGCTTCATCACGCAGGCCGACCTGGAGCGGCTCCGCTTCGACGAGGGGGTCACGACCCTCCAGTCGATCCGCCCCGCGTTCACGCTCGACTTCCGGGACAACTCCGCCCACCCGCAGAAGGGCTGGTTCGGCTCCGGCTCGGTCGAGTGGGCGCGATCGCTCGGGGATCCAGACCACCGGCTCCTCTTCGGCCTGGCCCCCGGGAGCGACATCCACAGCGACTTCCTCAAGATCCAGGGGACACTCTCCGGCTACCTCCCGGTCGGGGGCGGCAGCACGCTCGCGCTCTCCGCCCGCGCGGGACGGGTCATCCCGCTCGACAAGTCCTCGCGCACCATCATCCCCCGCCGCTTCTTCCTCGGCGGCGCGTCGACGATGCGCGGGTGGGCCGAGGAGGAGATGATCGAGGAGGACGTGCGCGGAAAGATCACCGAGGAGGCGCGGGCCTGCGCCGTGTCCTACGGCGATCCGGGCTGCACGGACCGCGGCCGGCGCGTCTTCGAGGGGGGCATGGCTGTCTCCGAGGGGGGCGAGGCCTTCGTCCTCTTCAAGGCGGAGGTGCGCGTGCCGCTCAAGGGGAGCCTGGAGGCCGGCTTCTTCGCGGATCTGGGGAACCTGTGGCTGAACCCGCTCGACGCGGACATCAGCCAGCTGCGCGCCGACGTCGGGCTGGGGCTGCGCTTCGTGACCCCGATCGGCCCGGCCGCGGTCGACGTCGGCTTCAACGTCAGGCCCGACGGGCGCCTCAACGAGCGGATCTTCGCCCCGCACTTCACGGTCGGGTTGTTCTAGGGCAGTGGAACGGTCGAGGGGGCGCCCGGAGGAGGGGCCAACGGTGACGAGGCTGCGGACTTTACCGAGAATCGGTAAGATGAACGGCATGAACAGGGCGCTGAAGGCACACGTGAAGGGTGGCCGCCTTCTACTCGACGAGCCCACCGATTTGCCTGATGGCGCGGAAGTTGAGTTGACGCTCGTGGAGGACGAGTTCGATCCCGAGGATCGGGCGCGCCTCGATGCCGCGCTGGAACTGAGCATGGCGCAGGCGCGTGCTGGGCAGTTCGTGGACGGCGACGCCGTCATCCGAAGGCTCCGCGCCGGGCGATGAAGATCGTCTTCACGCCCGAGGGGGACCGCCAGGCGACCGACAAGGATAGGTGGTGGCGGGAGAATCGGCCCGCCTCGCCCGATCTCTTCTCCGATGAGCTCGCGGATATCCTGGGGTTGATCGCGCGCACGCCCAACGCTGGCGCCAGGTACGAGACCGTGAGCGGCAAGGCGGCCCGACGCGTGCTCATGCCCAGGACGAAGAACCACGTCTACTTCGAGGTCGACGAGACCCACGAGCGGATCATCGTGCACGCGGTCTGGGGCACGCCGCGGGGGCGTGGCCCCGACCTGTAGTCCACTCCAGACGTCCGTTTCGAGGCGTTCACTGCCTCCCCGACAGGTGCCTCCCGCCGTCCACGGGGAGCAGCGCCCCCGTGATGAACGGCGCCCCGGCGAGGAAGGCCACGGCCGCCGCCACGTCCTCCGGCGTGCCCGCCCGCAGGAGCGGGATCTTCCGGACGTGGTCGCGGATCTTCGCGGCTGGCCAGTCCTTCGGGAAGAGCGCGGCGCCGGGGAGGACGGCGTTCACGCGGACCTTCGGCGCCAGCTCCAGCGCGAGGCACTCGGTGATCCGGGCGAGCGCCGCCTTGGACGCGGCGTAGGCGGCGTAGCGACGCCAGGGGACGAGGCCGCCGCCGACGTCGACGACGTTGACGACCGAGCCGCCCGACCTCCGGAGCAGCGGCAGGAGCGCCCGCGTCAGGAGGAGCGGCGCGCGCGCGTTGAGGTCCATCTGCTCGTCGAAGGCGGCCGCGTCGATCTCCTCGACCCGCCGCTCCTCGAAGGTGGCGGCGGAGTTCACCAGCAGGTCGAGCCGGGCGTACCGGCGCCGGAAGGCGGCCGCGAGCGTGGCG
>JBAVTL010000107.1:0-5957 GCA_049696175.1 Anaeromyxobacteraceae bacterium | reverse complement strand
GCCTACGCCGACGCCGGGCTCGGGCCGGAGGACGTGCACGTCGCCGAGCTCCACGACGCGACGGCGTTCGGCGAGATCCACCAGCTCGAGGCGCTCGGTCTCTGCGGCGAGGGCGAGGGCGGCGCCTTCTCCCTCGCCGGGAGCGGCGCGCTGGGCGGGCGGCTCCCGGTGAACCCCTCGGGCGGGCTGGAGTGCCGCGGGCACCCCATCGCGGCGTCGGGCCTCGCGCAGGTGCACGAGCTCGTCCTACAGTTGCGCGGTGAGGCCGGCGCCAGGCAGGCCCGGGGCGTGCGCATCGGCCTGGCGGAGAACGGTGGCGGGAACCTCGGCTACGAGGAGGCAGCGCTGTGTGTCCACATCCTGGAGGCATGAGCCCAGTGATCGCCGGCGGCGAGTCGCACGCCGAGCCCGGCGCCGAGCGCGGCTGGAGCGCGCGCATCGAGCGGCTCCGGACCGAGCGCACCGCGACGGAGGACGTGATCCTGCGCCGGCGCAGCGTGCGCTGCTACCAGGCGCGGCAGGTGCCGGAGTTCATGATCCGCCGGATGCTCGAGGCCGGCCGGTTCGCGCCGTCGGCCGGCAACGGGCAGCCGTGGAAGTTCGTGGTGATAAGGGACCCGGAGATCATCCAGGGGCTGACGGAGAGCACCCGGAGGGCCTGCCGCGTGTTCGCGTGGGCGCTCGACTACCGTGGGCGCCGGTTCTCGTGGCGGCTGCCGCTCGCGCGCCTCGTGATCCGCGCCAGGGCCAACGACCTCCACCCGGTGCCGTTCAGCGCGGTGCCGCTCATCGCGCGCGGCGAGCTGGGGGTCTTCCACGGCGCCCCGACCGTCATCCTCATCCTGAAGGACGTGCGCGGGGTGTCGAACGTCGATCTCGACTGCGGCATCGCCGGGCAGAACATGGTGCTCGCGGCCCACAGCATGGGGCTCGGCACCTGCTGGGTGAGCTTCGCCAAGCTGGCCTTCCAGTACGGCCGCCGCTGGAGGGACCGCCTTGGGATCCGCCACCCATACCAGTTCGCCTCCAGCCTCGCGGTCGGCTTCCCGGCTGGCGAGCCCGATGGAATGATCCCGCGCCCCCTGCCGGCCGTGGACTGGCACGAGGGTGGGGAGAGGCGCGTCGTCCGTTAGCCGGAGGAACCATGTACATCCCGCTCCGCCGCATCCCGCGCTACGACGATCCCCGTGAGTCGACCTGGGGGCTCGTCCACGTAGAGGCCGCGAGCTGCCACGGCTGCAGCCTCTGCGCGCGGGCGTGCCCATCGCGCGTCCTGGAGGTCGTCGAGCGCCGCGCGCGGGTGCGCACGGTGGGCGTCGTCCAGTGCATGGCCTGTGGAGCCTGCACCGCCATCTGCCCGACCCGGTCCATCGCGCTCCTACGGAGCTACTCGTTCAGCGACGCCTACGAGACGCTGGAGAAGGGCCCACTCCTGCCGCCGCGTCTCTGATCGGCCGCGCGCCCCCCGTTCGCGGCTGTGCCGTCATGTGCGACGTCGCCTGTCATCTGGATGGGGGACCGTGTCGGAGTGATCCCGGCGCCACCATGGAATAGACTCCGGCGCCGATGCTCCTCACGCCGAAGCTCCGCACCGCCCTCCCCGTCCTGCTCCTCGTCACCGCCTGCGCCACCGTCCGGCCGCCGGCGGCGCCGGCCGCCCCCGGCCCCGCCTCCTCCACGGCCCCGGTGACGCTGCCGCCCGAGATCGTCTACGAGCCGGAGGTGATCGCCCCCGCGCAGGTGGACCTCGAGCTGTCCGACAAGAACGACGAGGAGCTCTTCGCCATCGGCACCGCCGCGTTCGGCGCCGGCGACTTCCGCCGCGCTGCGGCCGCGTTCGCCCGGATCGCGGACGTCCACGCGCAGTCGAGCCACGCGGCGACCGCCATCTTCAACGCGGGGCTCTCGTACCAGAAGCTCGAGGAGTGGCGCCTCGCGCTCGAGCGGTTCCGCACCTTCGTCAAGGCGTACGAGGGGCCCGACGCCATCGACGCCGAGTTCCGGATCGCGCAGTGCCTCTACCACCTGGAGCAGCTCGACGACGCTCGCGCCGCCCTGAAGGCGCTCGCCGACCGCGAGGGGCTCGACACGGAGCTGCGGATCCGGGCCCTCGCCGAGCGGGGGGTGGTTGAGCTGGAGGCCCACCGCGGCGAGGACGCGGAGCGGACGCTGCAGCTGGCGCTCCAGGTATGGCGCGCGGCCGACGAGAAGGAGCGGCTCGACGAGTGGCACGCCGCCCAGGCGCAGTTCTACCTGGGCGAGGTCTACCGCGAGTGGTTCCGCGCCATCCCGCTCGTCCCGAAGGGAGGCGACGAGGGGGAGCTCGCGAAGGCGCTGGAGTCCAAGGCCCAGATGCTGCTGACCGCACAGGGCCACTACATCCGCGCCATCCGGATGCAGAACGAGCAGTGGGCGGTCGCCGCCGGCTTCCGCTGCGGAGAGCTCTACGACGAGCTCCGCAAGCAGCTGCTGGAGGCGCCGCCGCCGCCTGGCTTCGACGAGGAGCAGGCCGCGGCCTACCGGGACCTGCTCTCCCAGCGCGTCCGGATCCTCGCCGAGAAGGCGATCGTCGCCTACGAGCAGACGCTCGCGCTCGCGGCCCGCGCCAGGGTGGACGACAACCGGTTCCTCGAGCCGACGCGCAAGTCGCTCGAGGAGATGCGCGCGCTGCTCTCGGAGAAGAGGACCGCGGCGCGGTAGGCGTAGCGAAGGGGGGGAGGGCATGACCGGATCCGAGTCCGCCGAGGGGGGGCCCCTCGTGGCGGCGCAGTTCGACTTCAGGCTGATGGCGGAGCGTGCCGCGGATCCGATCGCGGTGCACGACGAGCACGGCGTGATCGTGTGGGCCAACGCCGCGGCCGCCGCGCTGATCGGGGCGGAGCGCCCCGAGGCGCTGGTGGGGCGGCCGATGATGAGCTTCGTCGCCCCTGAGCTCCACGAGCTGGTGCGGGCGCGCATCCTGCAGCTCACCGAGCCCGGAAGCGCCGCTCCGATCATCGAGGAGGTCTTCGTCCGGCTCGACGGCACCCGCGTGGAGGTGGAGACGAGCGGCGCCGCGATCGGCAACGGCCTGACCCTCGTGGTGGTCAGGGATGTGTCGAGGCGCGCGCAATCCGAGCGGGAGAAGCGCACCGCCGTGTCCCGCCTGCGGAGCCTCTTCGAGCTCTCGAACGAGGCGATCGGCCTGACGCGCGCCGGGCTCCACGTCATGGTGAACCCCGCCCACGCCAGGCTCTTCGGCTACGAGCGCCCCGAGCAGCTGATCGGCGTCCCCGTCCTCGACCTCGTCGCGCCGGAGCAGCGGGGACGGTTCGCCGAGGAGCGGCGGCTCCTGGGCTCGAGCGGATCCACCGTGGACACGCTCGTCCTGCGCGGGCAGCGGCGGGACGGGACCGAGTTCGACATGGAGGTGCGGACCTCATCCTTCGCCGAGGAGGGCGGCACGGTCTCGATCGGGATCATCCGCGACATCTCCGCGAGGCTGGCCGGCGAGCGCGCCCTGAAGGAGAGCGAGCGCCGCTACCGCGAGCTCTTCGAGTTCGTCCCGGTCAGCCTCTGGGAGGTGGACGCCTCGGGGATCCGCGCGGGGATCGACCGGATGCGCGATCACGCCGGCGGGGACCTGAAGGGGTTCATCGACGCGCACCCGGAGGTGGTCGCGCAGCTGATGAAGGTCTTCAACCCGGTGGCTGTGAACGCCGCGGGCCGCGCGCTGGTCGGCGCCCAGTCAATCGAGGATCTGGAAGCCCACCGCGACGAGATCTACCCGCCCGAAACCTACCCCCGCTACCGCGACCTGGCCCTGGAGCTCGACGCGGGGAAGGCGAACGTCCGCTTCGACGGCTGGGTCGGCAGGATCGACGGCGGGCGCCGCTGGATCGAGACGACGGCGACGGTGGTCCCCGGCCACGAGGCCGACTGGAGCCGCCTCCTCGTCGCCAGCATCGACATGACGGATCGACTTCGCGCCGAGGAGGAGCGCGTGGCGCTGCAGGAGCGGCTGCGGCAGGCGGAGAAGCTGGAGGCGGTCGGCCGGCTCGCCGGCGGGATCGCGCATGACTTCAACAACATCCTCTCGGGGATCCTCGGCTACACCGAGCTCACCCTCCTCGGGCTCGATCGCGGCGGCGACCTCTACGATCACCAGCAGCGGATCCGTGAGGCGACGCTCCGCGCGCGCGATCTGGTCCGCCAGATCCTCGCCTTCAGCCGGAGGGACTCGGCCAACCGCCGCGTGGTGGACGTCCCCGCGGTCGTGAGGGAGGCGCTGACGCTGATGCGCGCCGGGATCCCCGCGTCGGTCACGGTGGAGGCCCGGATCGATCCAGCGGCCGGCACGACCCTCGCCGACCCGACGCAGCTCCACCAGGTCGTCCTGAACCTCGCCTCCAACGCGCGCGACGCCGTCAGCGCCTACGGGCGGATCGAGGTCGCCGTCGAGGCGATCGAGCTGATGGGGGAGATCCCCGCGCTCCCTTCGGGCCGCTACGTGCGGCTCCGCGTGCGGGACGATGGCGCCGGGATGGACGCCGAGACCCGCGCCCGGCTCTTCGAGCCCTACCTGACGACCAAGGCGCACTCCGGCGGCCACGGGCTGGGGCTCGCTGTGGTCCACGGGATCGTCGCCGCGGCTGGGGGCGCCATCCAGGTCGAGTCGGCCCCGGGCAAGGGCAGCACGTTCGACGTCTACCTGCCGCGGAGCGAGCTCACCGCCGCGCTGGAGCCCGTCCCCGCGCCACACGCCCCGACACGCGGCGAGCGCATCCTGCTCGTGGACGACGAGCCGATGGTGCTCAACGCGCACCGCCGGCTCCTCGAGTCGCTCGGCTACCGCGTCGAGGCGGCGAGCGACGGCCAGCGGGCGCTGGCCCTCTTCAGGGAGTCGCCTCTCGCGTTCGACCTCGTCCTCACGGACCAGACGATGCCGCGCCTCTCGGGGGTGGACCTCGCGCGGGCCATCCTCGGGATCCGCGCCGACGCGCGCGTGATCCTCTGCACGGGCTACAGCGACCACGTCGACGACGACCGCGCCAGCGCGCTGGGCCTCCGCGCCCTCCTCGCGAAGCCGATCGATCGGCAGACCCTGGCGACGGCCATCCTGAAGGCGCTCGGGAGCGGCTAGCCGCGCGTCACCTCAACGGCCTGACCGGCTCGATCTGGGAGCGGAGCTTCTCGGGATCGATCGCCGGGAGCCGGCAGATCCCCTGCTCGCAGACGTAGGCGGTCGCCCTCCCAGCCGCCCGCTTCTCCCGGACGAAGAGGACGAGCCCGCCGAGCGCCTCTAGCGCGGCCCCCTCCGGCGCACCGGCGAGCGCCCGGCTCGGGAGGAAGGTCTCCCGCAGCACCCTCAGGAAGGGCTCCGGCGAGGGCTCCCCCTCTGGCCAGACCAGCGCCACCTCGCGGACGGCGTCGGTCGAGAAGTCGACGGCGAGCAGCAGCTCTGCGAGCGCGATCGGGAAGCTCTCCAGCGTGTGGGCGTGCGCGCGGAGGGCCCCGTCGGCGATCCTGCGCCAGCGCTCGTCCACGGTGAAGGCCGCGAGCCGCAGGGCGTTGAGCGTCGCGACGGAGGCGCCGGAGGGCTCCGCCCCGTCGCGCGTCGGCTTCTCGCGCGCGATGAGCGGCTCGCCGTCCGAGGCGGTGGCGAACCAGCCCCCGGCGTCCGGGTCCGCGAAGCGCTCCTCCGTCGCGCCGGCGATCGCCACCGCCGCCTCCAGCCAGCGCGGCTCGAAGGTCGCCTCGTAGAGATCGATCAGCCCCTGCGTCACGAAGGCGTGGTCGGAGAGGAAGCCTCCGACGTGAGCCGCCCTCCCCGCCGTGTAGCTCCGGCGCAGCCGTCCCCCGCTCCGCAGCGGGCCCAGGACGAAGCGCGCGGTCCGCTCCGCCGCCTCGATCCAGCGCGGCTCGGCGAACACCCGCCCGCCGAGCGCCAGCGCCGACATTGCGAGGCCGTTCCACGC
>JBAVTL010000106.1:0-2065 GCA_049696175.1 Anaeromyxobacteraceae bacterium | reverse complement strand
CCGCCGTGCCGATCGCCCGCGCACGCGGGAGCGCCCACTGGCGGAGGGACGCCAGGCGCGGGGCGAGCCCGCCGACCTTCGCGCCGAGCCAGCCGGCCTGGGCGTCGTCGATCGACGCGAGCCCCTGCAGGATCGTGACGGGGTAGACCACGACCAGGATCCACGCGCCCCAGGACATCGGCGAGGTCCACCGGAAGGCCAGGTAGAAGCGCCAGACGTAGAGCTTGTGCGACAGGTCGAGGAAGAGCGCCCCCATTCCGACCGAGACGAGCGCCGGCGCGAGGAGCGGGAGCCAGCGCGCCGCCGCGGAGCGCTCGCCGCCTCGCCGCTGCAGGAGCGCGGTGAGGATCATGACCCCGGCCGCCATGCCGCCGAGGAAGAGGTAGACCGGGATCTCCCAGCCCCAGACGTGGAGCTTCGGGTCGATCAGGTGGCTGTACCGCGCGACGTCGATCTCGTTCATGGATGGGATCTCCTTGCCCTACCCGCCACAGCCGCCACCACCGCCGCCCGCCTTCTTCCGCTTCGGCGCAGCGCCACCGGCCGCCGGCGCCGCGGGGGCCGCGGGCTTCACGCCCGTCATCGCCGCGTAGACGCCGGTGCGAAGCCGGAAGGCATCCTGCTCCGCCACCGACGCGCTGCCCTCCGGGGCGTTCGGGGGCGTGAGCGCCCAGCCCTTCCATGCCTCGAACCCGCCCGCGAGCAGGAGGACCCGCCCCGGGAACGCGAGCGCACCTGGCGGCGGCGCGGCGAGGTCCGCGGCCCCGACGAAGACGAGATCCCGGCTCGGAGCCTCGGCGTCCAACCCCAGCGCCGCGACCTCAGCCGGGGCGACGCACTCCGCGCCCGGAATCCGGGCCGCGCCGCACGCCTCGGCGCCGCGGACGTCGAGGACCCGGAGCGACCACGGCCGCTCGAACACGCGCCGCGCGAGCTCGTCCACGGCGATCTTCCCCGCCTCGCGGGATCCGGCCTTCGCGCCGGACGGGAGCGCCAGCGCGGCGACGGCGACCAGCGCGACCCCCGCGAACGCCCCGAAGACGAGCCGCTTCGGCCCCGGGGGCGACGGAGGCGCCGCGTCCCCGCCGAGCGCCCGCTCGACCCACTCGCCGAACAGGAAGCTCGCGATGGCGATCGCGGCGACGGCGAGCGCGATCACGGCGGCGGGGACTCCGAAGAGGTCGTAGAGGTAGAGGTGCCCCTTCGCGCCGCTCTCGAAGAAGCGCTTGAACGCCGCCCCCCGCTCCAGCTCGGCCGCGACGACCTGGCCGACGACGACGCCGGCGTAGGTGACCAGCGCGTCCAGCTTGCCGGTGGCCATCCCGACGAAGGAGGTCCCCGGGCAGTAGCCGGAGAAGACGATGCCGGTGCCGATGAGGAGGCCGCCGGCGATCATCGGCCAGATGAAGGTCGGCGTCGTCACGAGATCGCCGAGCGCGCGCAGGTCGACGAGTCCGGCGCCGTCGAGCGCCGCCGTCATCACGACGGCCGTGGCGACGGCGCTGAACATCACCTTCAGCATCACCATCTCGGTCCCGAAGAACTGGCGCAGGAGCTTGCGCGCGTCGCCGAAGCCGGCGCGTTCGAGCATGAAGCCGAAGCCGAAGCCGGCGAGGACGGCGAGCGCCATCGCCACGTTCACGTTCTGGACCGCTGCCTGCAGGGGAAAGACGGTCATCGCCACTCCCTCCTCGCGAACCAGACGGTCGCGTACCCACCGGCGAAGATGGCGAGCATGAAGGCCCAGCTGCCGGCCGAGAGGAGGCCGCCGCCGGTCAGCGCCTGGCCCGAGGCGCAGCCGCGCGCCAGCCGCGCGCCGATCCCGAGCAGCACGCCGCCGAAGAGGGCGCCCCAGAGCCTCCAGCTGAGCGACGCCGTCGGCCCCCGGGTGACGCCGGGCTCTACCCGGCCGGCAGCGTAGGCCGAGACGAAGCCGCCGAGCAGCGTCCCGATCGCGAGGAAGACGTAGTAGTTCAGGAACGGGTGCTGCTCGGCGACGATCTTGCCGAAGGCGGGCGTGGCCGCCGCGTGTCGGTGGGCCAGCGCGGCGACCCCGGCGGCCGCG